>JAZNLK010000052.1:0-5269 GCA_045579055.1 Clostridia bacterium | reverse complement strand
GAATTAACCCATTCTTTACATTATTTAATTTACAAATTCCATATTCGGCTACTTCCATCTCTGAAATTAAATATCAGTTCTTCAGCTGATTTCACCGTTATACTTTCGACCAGTCCGAAGAAAAGGTTTTCATCAAACTCTGTAATCGGTGCATCAGTTGTTTTCAGAATATCAAGTGCTGATAAAGCTTCTTTACGTTTGTTCTGCAGAAGCATCCTTTCTGTTTCAAGAGTTTCACGTTCTCTTGCTATGCTTTGGTAGTTGTCGCTTCGTTTTTTGTATTCAACCTCATATTGCTGTTGGTCTGCTACCCGGCGAGCATTATCATTTACCAGGCTTCTTACCTGTTCTGCAGCAAATGTCATCCGTTCCTCTACCGCTAATATTTTTGAATCAAGCTTGCTTGTGTCGGAAATGCTCTCTATTATCTCTGTCATTGTTTCTATGATTTCGTTTTTGTTTTCAATGGTATAATTGAACATTTCCACAAAGGCTGTTTTGATTGTTTCTTCGCTTAAGTGTGGAGTGGAGCATTTTTCTTCATTTTTAAACTTCCGATTGCATTGCCATATTGTTCTTCGGTACTTTGATGTGGAGTGCCACACCTTGCTTCCGTAGAAGTTTCCGCAATCTCCGCATATAAGCATACTGGCAAATATGCCTGCGGTACTCCGTTTGATACCTTTCCTCTTTTTTATCTCCACCTGTACAAGGTCAAAGAATTCAGGTTGTATGATTGCAGGATGGCTTCCTTCAATGTAGTATTGCTGAATTTCACCCTCGTTCACTTTAGTTTTCTTTGTGAGAAAATCAACTGTAAAGGTTTTCTGCAGCAATGCATCACCTTTATATTTTTCATTGGTGAGAATACTTTCGATTGTACTTGATTGCCACACTTCTTTTCCTGCAGGAGTTGGAACTTTTTCATTTGTGAGGCAAACAGCTATGTTTGATGGAGTCTTTCCTTTAAAATAAAACATATCATAAATGCGACGTACTATTCTTGCTTCAGATTCTACAACCTTTGGAAAACCATTCTCGCCCTTTTCATAGCCAAGAAAACGCTTGTACGAAAGGCTCACTTGACCGTCTGCAAAGCGTTTTCTTTGTCCCCAGGTCACATTCTCCGAGATGCTCCGGCTTTCTTCTTGTGCGATTGAGCTCATTATGGTGATTAGTAATTCGCCCTTACTGTCAAGGGTATAAATGTTCTCTTTTTCAAAATATACCTCCATGCCCTTTTCCTTGAGTTTTCGCACCGTTGTCAATGTATCAACCGTATTTCGAGCAAATCTTGAAACCGATTTTGTAATAATAAGGTCGATTTTTCCGTTCAATGCTCTGCGTATCATTTCGTTGAAGCCATCACGTTTCTTTGTGTTTGTAGCTGATATTCCTTCATCGGTGAACACCTTTACAAACTCCCATTCAGACTTACCTTTTGGCGAAACGAGAATTTCACATCTTATAGACAAACAAAAAGCGATTGTCTTAATACGACACTCCTTTTTTATGCTGATAATGCGTGTGAAATATTTCATCACAAGGTGAACTTGCTTCACAGAAGCAAAGACTTCTTTATAAACCTTCAATAGATATTGACTTTTACATCTCCTTTTGCTAAAATAAGGATAATTGCACTTGAAGGAGGATTTCATAATGAAAGCAATTATAAACGGAAAAATAATTCTCAAAGATCGTATTGTTGAAGGCTGCGCACTTCTTTATACAAATGTAATAGAAGGAATTCTGCCTGCAGACAAAGTTCCGACAGATGCCGAAATCATTGATGCAAAAGGCGGCTACGTTGCCCCCGGTCTCATTGATATCCATATTCACGGCTATCTTGGAAAAGATGTTTGTGACGGCGAAGAAGAAAGCATCCGCACCATTTCAAAGGGCATTATGGCAAACGGTGTAACAGGTTATCTCCCCACCACAATGACCGAAGATATGAAGGTTATCCGCAAAGCTCTGGAAGTATGCCGTGACCTTAAAGAAGAGAGTAAAACATGGGAAGGTAGTGCAATCCTTGGCTGTCATGCGGAAGGTCCCTTCATCAGCATGGCAAAGAAGGGTGCACAAGATCCCAAATACATATTAAAGCCTGATGCCGCATTTGTAAAGGAATATGCTGACATCATCAAAATAATCACATTGGCACCCGAAGAAGACACCGAAGATTTTGCGGCAATCCGCGAAATCTGCCGTGACACCGACGTGGTTGTTTCAATGGGTCACACATCAACAGATTATGAAACTGCAATGGCAGGAACAAACGCAGGTGTTGCCCACGCAACACACCTGTTCAACGCAATGACACCCCTTGCACACCGTGCACCCGGTGCGGTTACTGCGGCACTCAAAGCAGATATAAGCTGTGAACTGATTGCCGATGCATTCCACGTTCTTCCCGTATTCTATGACATTCTGTGGAAGCTCAAGGAAAGAAAGCTTGTGTTTATCACCGACTGTCTCCCAGCAGGCGGACTCCCTATGGGCGAATATACCCTTGGCGGTCAGAAGATAATCTACCGTGACGTTGTTTGCCGTCTGGAAGACGGAACTGTCGCAGGAAGTGTTCTTCCTCTCTGCAAGGGCGTATGGAACGTTTACACCAATTCTTCAATTCCCCTTTGGGAATGTGTTAACTGTGCATCTCTCAACCCTGCAACTACAATCGGTGTTGAAAAGACAAAGGGTTCTCTGGACATCGGCAAGGATGCAGATATCATCATCACCGATAACGAATTCAACGTAAACACCACCATCATCGGCGGTACAACAAAATACAACGCATAGTATTTTTTTATTTTATTCACAAAACAACCCTTTGCAAATTTCTTTGCAAAGGGTTGAATTTTTCTGTTTTCTTATCTTTTTTTAAAACCCAATATATTCAAGCCAGTTAATCAAAAGCTCCGTCCATTGAGCATCGTGGGAAAGGATTTTTTCGTCTTCCGTCTTGTTAATCTCACCAACACAAGCACCAAGCCCGTGTCTGCCATGGGGAAAAACATGCATTTCCACATCAATATCAAGTTTTTTCAGTGCAGATGCATACACATAACTGTTGAGCACCGAAACACCTGCATCTGCGGCAGTATGCCATATAAACGCCTGAGGCGTTTTTTCATTTGCAATCATATCGGGCTGAAAATTTTCTCCATATACAGCGTGCTTTTCTACACCCAAAAGATTCTGACCTGTGCCAAAATGAGCAATACCCTTGCCAAGAATACGAATTACGGGATAGCAGAGAATCTGTGCATTTGGAATAAAATCTTCCTTTTCAATTTCATCCTGCAAGGTTTCAATGTCGATATCATCAAAATATGTTGAAGCAAGTGCCGCAAGGTGTCCTCCTGCTGACGACCCCATAACAGCAATCTTTTCCTTGTCAATGCCATACTTTTCAGCGTAAAATCTTGCGAACTTCACACCACGTCTTGCATCCAGAAGTTCACAGGGGAATCTGTGGGGACTCACCCTGTAGTCAACCACAAAAGCCGTATATCCTGCATTCGTCAAAAACTTTGCATATCCCTCACCTTCATGGGGCGCACGTCCCACGTATGCACCACCGGGGAATATCACAACCGCTCCGTTTCCCTTTTTCACATCAGGAGTATAAACCGTAATCTTCGGCACCTCCTCGCATGTTCCGGGAACAACATTCCACAAATCAAACATCTCAGTTTTCATACCATCACTCCTCAAAACATTCTTCTTATAAAAACCTGCCTCGTATTTATGAGGCAGGTTTTTATTCTGATATATCTATATTTCCGGTTTATACAAATCCATAAATTCCGCAATTTTTTCAGGTGAAGCATCAAGCTCCATCTTTTGTTTGAAATCAGCAGCACTCAATCTGTAAGCAGGAAGCATCACCACACAATTAACATCCTGAACACTCCACTGTGAATTTATTTCAGCAAATTCCTTATTATATTCATCTTCTGAAACAACCGCTCCGCCAACACGATAATCATCAGTTTCGGGAGCATCTTTTGCATACTCACCATAACGATTGTATTCACATTTGTAAAATTCTTCTTCAATGCTCAAAACACCCGTTTCCGAATCGACGGTTGCACTGTAAATACTTTCAAAGCTCTCTGTATCAGAACCGTTTGTGGCAGTGAACATATACTTCAGTTCGCCGTTCTCCTTATTCTTCATAAGTCTGAGCCAATCACCTTCAAAATGGCTGTAGCAGTTGAAATACTCATCACCGTTCAAAAGATATTTTTCCCCTGAAAGCTCAACAACAGCACTATGCCCGAAAATACGTTCAATCTCACCATCAACAATCTGGTATATTGCAAACGAAGCCGCCGCACTTGCCGCATCGTCAGAAACAATCAATTCAGGAACACCGTCAAAAGTCAGATCATTAAGCCCAATATAATTCAAAGCACTGTACGACTCAGAACTAACACGTTCATTCAACGCAATCAGAAAATCCGAATATACCGTCTTCCAATCAACAATCTTTTCTTCATCATTCGGTTTTACGTTTTCAACATTTACGTCAGGGCTCTCCATTGTAACCCCATTATCATCAGCTTTTTCGGCATTTTTTCCGCAAGCACAGCAAAGCAAAGCAATCGCAACAAACAATAACAATAATCTCTTCATAATAATTCTCCTTTCCAATGATGAATTACCATAATTATACTATAATTAATAACATTTGTCAACAAATCTATATTACAAAACAATTGCAAAATCACATCAGAACCGTTAAAAATACGCACTTTCATTCTCTCCGGGTAATATAATAACTTCGCAGCGGTTCTTGCTTTTGCGATTAATGCAGAATATCACTCAAGATAATAAAAGCCCCGGAAATCCGGGGTTTTTATTATTGAAAATAATACTAGAAACTCATTCCTTCTGTCATTTTCATCAGATCCTTTACTTCCTTGAAAGACATACCGAACTGTTCCTGGCAGCAATCATCACAAATGTAACCGGACTCACCTGCTACTTCAAGCTTGTTCTTTGTTGTTTTTCCACAACCTTCACATTTGCCACCGCCGCCGCAAGCAACAAGACAAAAAACGATGGCAAAAACCATCATAAGTGCCAAAATCTTTTTCATAATTTTTCTCCCTCCTTTTTTTCTTTGGTTTAATCCATTATATCATATAATCTAATATTTTACAATAGAAACTTTCAAAACACTATAAATTTATTTTTTGAACCGCTCTGCAACAAGAACACGACCTCTTTAATTTTCCCACCTTTTTCCTTACATAAA
>JAZNLK010000051.1:0-10099 GCA_045579055.1 Clostridia bacterium | reverse complement strand
TGCATACTTGTGCAGGTAACAATCAAATCTCCGATACCCGAAAGCCCGGAGAAAGTTTCAGCTTTTGCACCCATTGCAACACCGAGACGTGTCATTTCAACAAGCCCTCTGGTCATAAGTGCGGCTTTTGTGTTGTCACCGCAACCCAGACCGTCCAAAATTCCGCAACAAAGTGCAATAACATTTTTTAGTGAGCCTCCAAGCTCAACGCCAATTGTGTCATCGGATGTATAAACTCTGAATGTTGAACTCATAAATATATCCTGAATGTATTTTGAAGTTTCGATGTCATCTGATGCAACAACGTTTGTTGTTGGGATGTTCCTCGAAACTTCCTCGGCATGGCTAGGTCCTGACATAACTGCAATTTTACACATAGGAAGTTCTTCTTCAAGGATTTCTGAAAGTGTCATATATGTTTCTTCTTCAATGCCTTTGGAAATATTGAGTACAATCTGCCCTGTTGAAACAAAGCTTTTAATTTGTTTTGCAACGCTTCTTACACCGTGTGAGGGAGTTGCAACGACTATCAAATCTTTGTTTTTGCACAAAGATAAATCAGACACAAAGTCAATGCCGTCAGGAATTGATATTCCGGGCAAAAAAGGTTTATTCTCGTGATATTTTTTTAGATTTTCACATTCGTTTTTATCATACGACCAAAGAGTTACTGAATGTCCGTTGTTGTGGAGGAGGATGGAAACCGCTGTTCCCCAACCACCGCTGCCTAAAACACATATGCTTGCCATTATTTTTTGTCCTCCTGATTATTTTTCTTTGAACCCAGCTTGTTTTCAGTTCCCGAAACAAGACGGGCAATATTGGTTCTGTGCATATATATCGCAAGAATTGCAAGCATTATTGCAAAAACTACAAAATCTTTGTTTCCGTTTCTGAAAACAAGAGCAAGAACAGCAAATATCACAGCACCGAGAATGCTTCCCAGGGATACATATCTGGTTATTGCCATAATTGCTATTGCCACAGCAAAAGTAATCAAGCCAAGAATTGGATCTGCGAATAGAATTGCAACTAAGGAAACTATAATACCTTTACCACCTTTAAAGCGGAAGTAAAGTGGAAAATTATGTCCAAGAACAGCACCAAGTCCTGCCATATAGAGTGCGTTGGAAGTTGAAAACGGAGCAAACTTCGCAAAAAGAAGTGCGATAACAGCTTTAAGAACATCCCCGATTACTACAAAAAGAGCACCTTTTTTTCCGACAGTACGCAACGTGTTGGTGGCACCGGCATTTCCGCTTCCGTGTTTTCTGATATCTTCTCCAATCATTATTTTTGAAATTATGATTGATGTATTTATACTTCCGAGAAGATAAGCAACAACAAGAAAAATAAGATTATAAATTATAGTCATATCCATAATAATTTCTCCTTTAAATTTTACTTCCCTTTGTGTCCTTGTCGCCCTTTTCACGAACAATGAACTTTATAGGTGTTCCGCGGAAGCCAAAGGCTGCTCTGATTTTGTTTTCAAGGTAACGAATGTAAGAATAGTGTGCAAGATCTGCGTTATTAACAAAAAGAACAAAAGTGGGAGGCTTTATGCTTGCCTGAGTTCCGTAGTATATTTTCAGTCTCTTACCCTTGTCGGAAGGCGGCTGAACAAGTGCAATTGCTTCGTTGATAACATCATTGAGCATACCTGTTGAAATTCTTTTTTTGTTTTCTTCAACTGCCAGTTCAGCCATTTCAAAAAGATCGTTTACTCTCTGTCCTGTTTTTGCAGAAATAAAGATGGATTCTGCATACATCATAAAGTTGAAGCCTTCAAGAAGACGTTCCTTGAAGTTTTTCATTGTATTGGTTTCTTTTTCAATTAAATCCCATTTGTTTACTGCGAACACAGCAGCTTTTCCTTGTTCGTGAACGTATCCGGCAATTTTTGTATCTTGTTCGGTTACGCCTTCGGTTGCATCAATCATAATAACGCAGACGTCTGCTCTTTCGATTGAATTGAGGGCACGAACAACGCTGTATCGTTCAACATTTTCATCAATCTTTCCGCGTTTTCGCATACCGGCTGTGTCAATCAGAATGTACTTTTTGCCGTTACGTTCAAGCTGTGTGTCAATGGAATCACGTGTTGTTCCTGCGATATCGCTTACGATAACACGATCTTCACCCAGGAGACAATTCACCAATGATGACTTTCCTGCGTTGGGTTTTCCGACAATTGCAATGTGAATGATATCTTCGTCATCCTCAATTTCGTCAGTTTCAGGAAGATTTTCACAAACTGCGTCCAGCAAATCGCCGACACCCAGACCGTGAATGGAAGAAACCATCATAGGGTCGCCAATTCCAAGATTATAGAATTCATAAACCTCCATAGGGGGGTCGCCGGGGTTGTCAACCTTGTTGCAAACGAGAATTACAGGCTTTCCGCATTTTTGAAGCATTGCAGCAATATCTTTGTCTGCAGCGGTAACACCGTCACGAACATTTACCACAAGAAGGATTACATCCGCCATATCAATGGCAAGATTAGCCTGACGACGCATCTGTGAAAGAATAATATCTTTGCTGTATGGCTCAATACCGCCGGTGTCGATAAGAGTGAATTCCTTGCCGAGCCACTCTGCATCTGCGTAAATTCGGTCACGAGTGATGCCGGGGGTATCTTCAACAATTGCAATTCGCTTTCCGGAGATTTTATTAAATAATGTGGACTTACCAACGTTAGGACGTCCAACGATAGCTACTATCGGTTTCATATGTTTCACCAATCCTTTGCATAGTTATTAATATCATATCACATTTTTTGGGAAAATACAACAGTTTTGACTTAAATTTTATGTATAAACGCCATACTTGCAATATTATGTCATAAGTGGTATACTTATAAAAAAGGGAGGGAAATTATGATTAGAAAAACAATCACTGTTGTTAATATAGTTATTGCTGCGATAATTTTTATGATGCAGATTAATGTTTGTGCCGTTGATACCTATGGGGGATGTAATGTTCCCGTTGATATTGACATAAACGGAAAGCTTATAAAATGTACCGAAAAGCCTATTCTTATTGAAGGAACAACATATATTCCCTTACGTGCGTTTTCCGATGCCGTTGGTGGAACTTTGGAATGGGATGAAAAAGAATTGGCGGCAAAAGTTAATATAGACAGTCATTTTTTTGCTTTTTATCCCGAAACGAACAGATGTATTATAGATGGCACCGAAAGAGATTATGAAGTTTTTTATTATAATAATCTGACCTTTATACCCATCAGGGCAGTATCGGAAATATTGGGTTACAGTGTTTCATGGGACGATTTTTAT
This sequence comes from Clostridia bacterium, assembly GCA_045579055.1. Classification (GTDB taxonomy): domain Bacteria; phylum Bacillota; class Clostridia; order Monoglobales; family Monoglobaceae; genus SIG440. The sequence continues at coordinate 6,797 of JAZNLK010000051.1, read as the reverse complement.
CTGACAGTAAAAATAAGTACACCCGATGTTGTTGTGAATGAGAAATATATAGATAAATCTTTTACATATGAAGATATACTTTATCTTGCAAAGATTACTCATATAGAAAGCGGCAATGAAGCTTTCAAAACCAAGCTCGGTGTTGCGGATACGGTTGTCAACCGTGTGAAGTCCTCTCAGTTTCCCAACACGGTAAAAGAAGTTATTTTTGACACGAAATACGGTGTTCAGTTTCCGCCTGCACATTCGGATAAGATAAATACGGTTCCTTCAAAGGAAAGCGTTATTGCAGCTAAATGTGCACTTGTTGGTGTGAATGTAGTGCGGAATTCAATTTATTTTGCAGATATTGATTATGCAGCAGCTTCGTGGGTGCATAACAACAGACCGTATTATACCTCATTGGGCGGAATTGCTTTTTATGAATAAAAGATTAACACAAAAATGAGCAGTTGCACTGCTCATTTTTGTGTATAGAGTATTTCATTTCATAATATTTCTTACGGTTTCTAGGGTTTTCATCGCACCCTTCATTAAATAATCAAAGTCCGCACCGCAAGTTATCATTTTGATTCCCATATTGTGCATAACAGACAGTGATTTTTCGTCAGTTGCAAGAGTTGCTGTTCCAACAATCTTTCCGTTTTTCAGTGCAATATCAATGGCACGTTTTGCCCAATTGAGATTGTTTTCACCCAAGAAATTACCAATTTCGTTAATAGATCCTGACAAATCAGCAAGACCGAGGATAAATCCGTCAATAAACGGATTAGTCGCTATCTTTTCCATATCTTCTATAAAAGAAGTACATTCAACCTGCAAAAATCGGCATAAGTTGTCTTCTTTTGCTTTGAAAAAAGCAATTTCATCGTCAAGTCCATATCTGACAGCTCTCTTGGGACCGCAACCTCGCTGACCATAAGGCGGATAAAGGGTGTACGAGAGAAGTTCTTCAGCTTCCTCGGCATTGTGAACCATAGGGAAAATAATGCCGTCGGGACCCATTTCCAGCACTTTTTTCGTGTATGTCAGGTCATTCTGAGGAACACGGACAATTGCGTCCCTGCCAACAGATTTTGCGGCAACAAGCTGATTATAGCAATCATTTATGTCAATCGTTGTGTGTTCAAGATCAATCCAGATATAGTCATATTCGGGATAACTCATAATTTCTGCAATGCAGGTTCCGGGAAGATTCACCAATGGACCACAAATATTCATACCGCTTTTAATTTTTTCTTTTAATGTCACACTATCACCTTTTAAATTATGATAAATAAATCCCCAAAATTGGGTTTGTTTTATTTACAGAACATGGAATACTTCAAGTTCACCTGCATCTTTAACAAGTTTTCTGAAGTTTTCTACTCTATCAAATGTTTGATAGTTAGTGTCGTGAAAACCGTGGGGTTCATTGAGACCTGTACGGCAAAGGAAGATGATGTCATCCCCTTCAAATTCAAAGTCAACATACTGGAATCCTACCTTCTGAGGGTACATATGACGATAATCATATATATCTTTTAGAACTGACCAATTGATACAATCGTCAGATACCATAAGCGTCAGAAGGTTTCGGCAACTCATATATGGATTGGTGAGTCTTGTGCAAATGGAATAATATTTTTTGCTCACTTGGTCATATTTGATTGTAAATTTAGAACGATTGCCGGGAAATTCAATAACTCGCCAGAATTCCAGTGGTGCTTCAGGGTCTTCGATATTAACATCAAAACCCAGCACGAGACCGTAAGGTGGATTGCTTACGGGGTTGATACCCCAACGCATAATGGAACGAAGCTTGTTATCAACCACAACAAGAGAACCTTCTATATTTCCGTCATGCTTTTTGATTATTCCAACACCGGGCCAGTTTTCATCAAAATCAATAGGTTCACTGTATGACCAGCTGTCAGAATCAAGAAGATCTGCATCGACGGGAACTGAGGCAACCATGGGTGCATGGAAACCCTTTGGGGATTTGTTCCATTCAATTGTGTTCCAAAGTCGACCATTGAACTCAACAACAGGTTGAGGATTCTTGTGTACACCATTTGTATAAAAGTTGCTTCTGTCACCACGAAGAAGAGTTGTTGGCTCTGACCAATTATATCCACCGTCTGTTGATTTACCTATGAGCAAATCACCGTATTCCGTGGAGCATGCAAGCATATAAACGTCGCCCTTATGGATGAACATTTTGCCCCAAAAAGCAGGATACAGTTCCGCAATATGATACCATGTTTTGCCGTCATCGTCTGAGCGGAAAATCATAGTGAAACATTGACGATTGGAACTCTCATATACGTCCATCGACGAAAGAAGATGTCCCATGGGATGACGTACAAGTGAAGGTGAGCAAAGAAACTGACCTGAGAACTTGTATGCGTGGTCATCGGGATGGAGGTAGTTTACAACAGTACCTACAGCTTCACCTGTGCGTGCAAGTCTGATTCGGCTTGTCTTGCCACTTGCTTCAACATAGAATTCAAACTCTTTTTCGGCATCTAAACCGGTTATGTCAAAAAATAATTCCTTTGTTTCGCCAATTTTTTCAAATTCGCCACAGTTGCGTTCTCTGCAGTAGATGTTATATATTTCAATACCGTCAGCCTTGTTCCATTCAAGGTGAATAGAAGAAGATGTTGGAACAAGACGGTTGATGTAGATGTCACCAATGTCGAAAAATACGGGTTTATAAGGGTTAAAACTCCAGGCTTTCTGATGCTTCATAAGGATTCCTCCTAGAAATCATTTTTTAGTATTTCAATATTAACACATTATATGGGAAATTTCAATCTACAAAAGGTACTAAGTTTTATAAATTTGACACTTTTTGTTTGACGGATTTGTTTTTTTATGATATGATTTTTAAGGTGATATTAATGATTATTTCAAATTATAATTCAAAACGTGCCAACCGGCTTGCTAAACTTAAAATAGACGAAATAACTGAACCTTTTAGCGTGAAAATTCAATGGATTCAATCTTTGTCAATGAAGAAATCAAAAAATGTTACAGGCACAAAGAAGCATAAACATTTCTGCTTTGAATGTCATCTTGTTCTTGAAGGTAAAATGTCCTATGAAGATGAAAATGGAAAAGTTTACGAAATAAATGCAGGAGAAGGAATTGTCTTTGCACCTGAGTCTCCTCATAAGGTTCTTGAATTATCATACAATCTGACAAAAACTACCATTTCATTTTTGCCTGAAAAGAATAGTTTTTTGTATTCTGAATTAGGAGCGCTCAAGGCTCATAAGTTCGTGATCGATGATATGATGTGTTGTAATCTGGACGGGATTTTTCTTGAATGTGACAAAAACAGTATTTTGTCGCCCATTCTTATCAAGAACAGAGTTTTTGAAATAATTTGTTCCGTTGCACGTTCAGCTGATATAAGTGAAAAAGAAACTTCACAGAAGTTCTCAGGCGAAAGTCTTAAAGTTTCAATAGCGAAACAGTATATCAATGACAATCTGAATGTTTTTCTGACCTGTCAGGATGTTGCAGAGCAATGCCATTTTAATACAAAGTATCTGAATAGAATTTTCAAGAAAGAAACAGGAATGACCTTGCTGACATATATACATAAAACAAAAACAGAGGAAGCGGAACGACTTTTGAAAAACACAGATTATTCCCTTGAAAAAATCGGTCATATGCTTGGGTTTGCAAATGAATATTATTTTAACAGCTTTTTCAAGAGATGTAACGGAATTTCGCCGGGAAATTTCCGCATGATTTATAAAGTCGATTAAATTTTAAATACGGACAAAAACGATTCTTTGACGTATGTTGGGGTAAAAGAAGATAAGATGTTTTTACAAGCTCAACATGACAGCATTCCTTGCTCCATTCTTTGCGTTTGTGTCATCCTGAGTGTAGTCGAAAATCTTTTACCCCAACTGTTGTCAAAGAACCATAAAGATATCATTTCAGAATGAGATATGACACCCATTGGCTTAAATTCTTTTATCAAGGTTGTTTGCCGATATACGCAAGTATTCCGCCGTCGACATACAAAATGTGGCCGTTTACGAAGTTTGAAGCATCGGAAGCAAGGAATACAGCAGGACCAACAAGGTCTTCGGGTGTTCCCCAACGTGCGGCTGGAGTTTTTGAAATTATAAATTTATCAAAAGGGTGCTTAGAACCGTCTTCCTGAAGCTCTCTCAAAGGTGCGGTTTGCGGTGTCGCAATATATCCTGGTCCGATGCCGTTGCATTGGATGTTGTACTGACCGTATTCGGAACAGATATTTTTGGTAAGCATTTTTAATCCGCCTTTTGCAGCAGCGTATGCTGATACGGTTTCACGTCCAAGTTCTGACATCATCGAACAAATATTAATGATTTTTCCATGACCTTTTTTTATCATGGAAGGTATAACCGCTTTTGTGACAATAAACGGAGCGATTAAATCCACGTCAACAACCTTTCGGAAGTCTTTGGCTTCCATTTCGTGCATAGGTATTCTCTTGATTATTCCTGCATTGTTCACAAGAATATCAATACAACCGATTTCGTTGCTTATTTTTTCCACCATGTAGGAAACTGCTTTTTCGTCTGTTACATTGCACGCATAACCTATTGCGTCAATGTTATACTTTTTGTATTCAGCAAGTCCTTTTTGAACGAGGTCCTCATTAATATCATTAAACACTATTTTTGCACCTGCATCTGCCATACCTTTGGCAATGGCAAAGCCTATTCCGTATGATGCTCCGGTGACAAGAGCAATTTTGCCTTTTAAACTGAACATTTTTTCACCTCTTAATTTAAATTATATTCCATTGTTTTGTCATATGCATATTCGGCATATTCTTCCAATTTGCCTTTATCATACAGATACTGGAGGAGGGTGTAACGAACACGAAAAGTTCTTCCCCTGAGAATTCCTTCAACAAATTTTTCACGATTAGTTACGGTGAATGGTATTTTTATTTCCTTCTGTAAATTCAGAATCATTTCAAATGCAGGCAGATATTTTTCTATTGTTTCTTTTATCCATGCATCATCCGTTTCTTCGTATAATTTCTGATACATAACGATTGCGACAAAGGTTGCTTCACCCACTTCAATTCCGTGAAGATGGGGTGGTTTACCTTTTTCGATATCCATAACTTCCCACGTCTGACCAATCATGTGTTCCGTTCCGGATGCAGGTCTTGAAGAACCTGTGTATGCAATACCGAGACCTGAAAGAAGCAAGCCTTCAATAACATTTTTTATTGTTTCGGTTTCTCTGTTTTTCAGTGCTACAGAAGAATCAATACATTTTTGTGTCGCTTCAAGAACCATATCCGAAACCTTACGGCAAAAGTATTCGTCTGTGTAGTGCCTTGAAAGCTCCCAGTCAAGAATCGCTATATATTTGCCAATCATATCCCCGACACCTGCAAGCAGCATTTCGTAGGGGGCATTGGCACAGATATTAAGGTCAATTATAATATGTCTGGCGGTTGAACAAGTGTATATTATTTTTTTATTACCTATTATGAGCGGAGCCACCGATGAAATGTATCCATCCATAGAAGATGCCGTTCCCACAACACCATATTCAACACCGAGTCGGTAGCTGACCATACGCGAAATATCGTTTATAGAACCTGAACCGACAGCCAGTATATAGTCGGGATTTGTTGAGAATGAATTAATATCATAAACCTCATCATCAATTCCCGCTTCAATCAGTGCTTTGCCGACATTTTCTGCTGTTGGAAGACCCGGTTCATTGATGATGCACATGTGAGAAAACTTACCTGCATCTGTCAGAATCTCAATAACTCTTTTTCCTGCAACTTCATATGTGTTTTTGTCACATACAACAAAAATTTTCTTATAATCTTTCAGTATATCCGCAACTTTTTCTATTGCATTTTCGGATACCTCAATTGTCTTTATGGGTGCAGTATGCATTTTCTGAGCACAATTACATTCCATTGATAACATAAGAACTCCTCCTTGGAAACATTAGTATATTTATATAATATATCAAAATATATTTATATTCTATAAAAATTTAATATAAAAATATTAACATATTGCTTTTTGAAGAAATCTGTGTATAATTAAATAAAAGGGGAGGTGTCTATGAAAAAAATTGATTTGTTAAAATATCATCATGGCGGAAAAGACAACCTCAACGGCAAAAGACATTTTCATGATTTTGAGTTAGAGATTCTGCACGTTTTGTCCGGTGACGGAATAATGATGATAAAGGATAAGCTTTATCCGTTAAAAACCAATACCGTGTTTTTTGTCTGTGGCAGAGATGCACACTGTTCATCACCTCAGAATCCCGAAGCATATGTAAGAAATAAAATTATTTTTCCCCAGGAGTTTCTGACAGAAATCTCAGAAAAACTTGATTGCATTGAGATAATAGAAGAACTGTTTATGCGAGGCGGTTGTGCCGTTAAGCTGACATCGGATTTATCAATGAAAACAGATGAATGTTTTCTGAATCTGAATGAAAGTGTGAAAAATGAAGTTATTACGGATAAACTACGTTTTTTCGTGAATCTTCTTTCGGTTATTGATATTGCCATCAAAAGTCGTGAAAATAACATGCCCTACATAAAAAACAAAATCTCGGATGTAATCGGATACATAAATAAAAACTTAAATGAAAAACTGACATTGGATACTATTTCTAAAAAAACAAATATCAACTCTAATTCCCGGGTGTGTTAATAACTATAAGTTATTTTTTTACCATTTATTGTGACTGTTATAATGCGGAAACCCTTTAAAATCAAGGTGTTCTCTGCTCAACTTGCTTGACGTCGGCGA
>JAZNLK010000050.1:0-30745 GCA_045579055.1 Clostridia bacterium | reverse complement strand
GCAGCTATATTTGAGGGAGTCTTTCCTTTAAAATAAAACATATCATAAATGCGACGTACTATTTTAGCTTCCGATTCTACAATCTTGGGAAAACCGTTCTCACCCTTTTCATAACCAAGAAAACACTTATACGGAAGGTTTATTTGTCCGTCTGCAAACCGCTTACGTTGCCCCCAGGTTACGTTCTCCGAAATACTGCGGCTTTCTTCTTGTGCCAAACTAGACATATTTTTGCGAAAATTCGTAAAAAGGGGGGCGGCGGTCTTTAGACCTCTATCTTGACAGGGATTTAGACCCCCCTCCCCCTGTTTTTATATCAAATTTTTATCACTCATTCCCTAATTATTAGGGAATTGGTGATAATTTTTACTTTCATAGCCAAGCGGTAGGTTTATACCATTATAAGTCTTGCTGCCCCCTACAAATCTTTTTATGTTTGCTGTTAACCCAAGTGTATGAGCTGGGCATCCGTCATTATCCTTTGGCGGAATGTTGTTACTATATGTTTATCCACACCCATGTTCTCCCATTCCGACAACGGTCTGTTGGTTACAAATATAAAGCTTCTTGTTTCCGATAAAAACATTATTGTTTTATAAAGATATACTAAGTTCTCATCCGATGGTGTTAAATAAAATAATTCATCCAAAACAATTATGTCACTGTGCAGTATTTTACTTCTCATAGTTTTACGTGTCTTGTACGCTTCAATAAAATCTTCTTCTGCAAAATAGATTGCTTTTGCTCCTTTTTGTATTGCGGTTCTTGTTATGTAAGTTGCAAGTGATGTTTTGCCGGTTGCAACATCTCCTACGATAACTATGTTTTGACGTGTATTCTTGAAATCTATCTTTTCAATTTCCTTTAGCTGCCACTTTAGTCCCTGAGATATTATCGAGTCATCAAATATCTTTTTAGGGAGACGTGATTCCGCAAGTAATTTTGTGATCTTATTTTCTTTCCTGATATCAACCTCCTGTTTTAAAATATTATACAGATAATCAAGATTTGAAACTTTCTCATCACTTATGTCTATTATCCCATTATACACATTCATAAGGTTAAGTGCTTTAGCCAATTCTTTTATTTCAGCTATGTCTGCCATTTATTCCACTCTCCTCCCTTATTTTAAGACTTCTTTCAAAATAGTGTTTATATGATCTATGACTTAAATATTTCCTTGCTCTTTCCTCACCGTAACGGTATAGCAGATATGCAGACAGTTCCATCATTGTGCTCACATTAATATTCAAACAATGAACCATACCAATATGTATTTCTTCATCCGTATAATACTTTTGCATTCTCCGTAGTCTGTCACATTGAGGATAAATATACCTTGACTTTTGTTTGTGGGTCATAACCTCTGCAAAGGTAAATACTGAAGCCTGTTTCTTTTATATAATCCTCAAACTCTTTCACAAAAATTATATCTCCCACATTCTCGGATATTACCATAATCTTATCCTGGTCATATACAAGCATTTGAGGTCTGCCACCAAAGTATTTAAAAGCAAAGTTATGAGCCTTTATGGTTTCAAACACGTTAAAAGGAGTGGATGAAAAATATGCAAATTTCATTCTGCTGTATGATAATATCATAACGAAAAAATATACTCTGATATTGTTTCCATACATACTTTTCATTGTATATTGTCCGAAGTCCACTTGTCCTTCATATCCGGGATTCACTTCATCGCGGATAACTCCTGCTCGCCTTGGTTTTAATAGGCCCGTTTGTTCACGCAGTTTCTTAATGTACCGATAAAACGTAGCCGGCGGAATAGAAAAATCCGAAAACTCAAGCTTTAATCTTTTTAAAAGCAAAGAGTTATTGATTTGCGGACATATCCTAATCTGCTCAATCAAATACTGTCGATAATTATCCAACATAAATTCATGTTGCTTTTGAAATGAAGTAAACTCTTCATCTGTTTTATTTCACCAGGTATATGCTGTCTTATACGACAAATTAAGCATAGCAATTCGTGTCATAAAAACACAAATTACTATGCTTTTGATATCTACCTGAGAAAACATATATTACTCAACATGTCTTCTTGAACTATTAAAGCCACGCTCTACAATACTAATTGCTTAGAATCGCTACTTCATTTGCGGCTGATAGATTTTCATCCCAGATAAATGCTTTAAAATATGCTGCACCGTCAACTCCACTTAAGGTAATCTCTGTTCCATCATTATCAAAGGTTGCAATACCGGCTGTCATCAATCGATTACTTGAATCATACGCTGCGATATAAACATTCTTGCCAACAATTTCCGCAGGAGCTGTTATCTTAAATACTCTTTCTTTCTTAGTGAGTCTGATTCCGTCATCAACTGACATCATAAAGTTATCAAACAGCATTTCTGACTGTCTAATTTCTGCTACAGTTGCCGCATTACTATCCTTTGTCAGTGAGAAATGGATAGAATTCCTTCCGGCAGAAGGATTGATACCATTCATAAACGGTTGTACGCTGTATATCGCATCACTCTTCTTTTTGTAGTATGTAATAAATGCAGATTTTTCATATACAATCTTTACGTCGTACCATACGCCCTTTTCAAAATCTGTTGTATCAACCTTAATTCCGCGAATGTTTGATTCATCTGTATAGAAAATCAAGTTGAGTGTTCTGTAGCCCACATCTGAGGTTCTGCATACATCAAATGAGAACGAAAAATCTGTTGCAGGAACTTTGAACTCAGGTGCCTGAGCAGTCGGCCATATACCATTCACAAATGAATCCTTTATCGACGCCCCATTCATTTTGAGTACCCAGTTTCCGTTTTCATCCTGAATTCGTGTCCAGCAGGAGTCACCTGCAACATTGTTTTCGTAAAACTGAGTATTTGTCTCATCCTCAAAATCCTGCTCCATAAGTACCGTTCCGCTGACCGTAACTATACATTTATCGCTCACTCCATCTTGAACACTGGCGGTGATTACTGCGGTACCTTTGTTTCTCGCTTTGACAACACCATTTGAATCAACAGTTGCAACATTTGTATCCGAAGATGTATATGTAACCGTCTTAAAACTTGCATTTTCGGGAAGAACAGTTGTGGAAACTGTTACCTCGTCAAGAACGGCCATAGAAATGGTTTCTTTGTCCATTTTAACAGAAGTTACAGGAATGGCATTTACTTTGACCACACACTTTGCAGAAACATTACTTCCGTCTGTTGCTATTGCAACTATATTTGTTGTTCCAGGTCCAACTGCCGTAACTACACCGTTTACATCAATTATTGCAATTGTTTCATCTTCAGTTGTCCAGTTGACCCCTTCAACAGATGCATTTTCTGGTAATACTGTCGCTACTATGGTCTTGTTTTCACCCACGTTAAGTGTTACCGCATCAGTGGAAAGCGTAATTCTCGATGCAAGGGTTGCACCGCCAACGGTAACTTCGCAAGTGTCAGTGAATCCGCCATCAAGGGTTGTTGCTGTGATTGTTGCTGTTCCGTTGCCCTTGCCTATTACGTTACCGTATTTGTCAACTGTTGCAACATTTGCATCAGATGTGGAATAAACCACATTTATGTCTGTTGTGTTGCTTGGAACAAATGATGGATTCAGAGTTATTGTTTCGTTGGTGTTGATTTCCACATCAGATTTATCCAGTTCAATACCTGTCGCATTAACCTCAGATGAAATTCTAAAGTTATCAAACTGAACATGTGTTTCACGAACCTCTTCACTTGTTGTCTGATATTCAGGTTTCAGCAATCTACTGTCACAGTCAAGCCAAAGTGCAAAATGGTTTGTACCACTGGAAATTCCATGAGCACCGTTTTTGACATTTATACTTGAATACTCTGTTTCCGTCGACTTCTTAGCGTATGCTGTGCCGTTTTGATAGAACTTCACATTATACCATTCGCCGATTTCAAGGTCTCTTGCATCAAATGCATAATAGTTACCCGATGAATTGTCATCGTACGCATGAATACTGAAGAAGCCTGCACCTTCTGCCGACAAATTGCAAATATCAAAGGAAATCACGAAAGCACCGGGCGGCAATGGGGCTGTACCGTCAGCCGCATAGAGACTTGCAGGATAGTAATCCATTGCAATTGTTGTATTTTCGTCAATGGTCAAATCCATAACCCAGTTACCATCAGCATTTTTCACACGTGACCAACCGTTTGCCGTTGACGTGAATATTGTGTTTTCGCCGTCCTCATAATCCTGATTGAACAGCCATCCGCCATTTACCGTCACAGTACACTTGCCCGACTTTCCGTCATGGTTTGTTGCGGTGATGATTGCTGTTCCCTGTTTGAGAGCCTTGAGGTTTCCGTTTTCGTCAACCTTCACCACAGTTGTATCCGATGATTTCCATACTATATCCTGATATGTTGCATTGTCTGGATAAACAGTTGCAGTAAGTGTTGTCTTTTCAATAGGAAGCATTGTCAGGTAGTTTGAATCAAGGACAACAGATGCTGCAGGAATTGCACTCACTGTCACAACGCAAGTAGCAGTCTTTCCGCCGTCCTTTGTTGTGGCTGTGATTGTTGCAGTACCTTCCTTGATTGCGGTGATGGAACCGTTTGCAGTTACTGTTGCAACCGTATCATCCGATGATGTCCAGATAATATCCTTTGTGGACGCATTATCGGGAGAAATCGTTGCATTGAGTGTTTTTACGTCATCAACCAGCATTGAAAGGGTTGCATTGTCAAAGCTTACGCTTTCAACTGAAACACCTGTAACAACAGCAACTGTGCAGGTTGCAGTATAGCCACCGTCTTCGGTTGTAACCATTACGTTTGCTGTACCAACAGTCTTTGCTGTAACAATACCGTTTTCATCAACCGTTGCAACTGCCTCGTTATCCGACTTCCATATTACATTCGCATTATCGGGGTCAACAGGTGAAAGCTTTGCTGTCAGTTCCTCTGTCATTCCGACAGCAATCTCTGCTGTTTCAGGAAGCGATACACCCTGAACCTTGATTGTACCTGTCTTTTCGATTGTGAATGTGTCAAGAACATTTGATGCAGGGTCAACATCCGCCGAGCTGTTGCCCAAACCGTAGTTGGTGAAGGTCATTGTTTTGGGTGTTACGTCAATCATCATTGCCTGACGCCTGATTGCAGCTGTGTGACCAACCTGAACAGCCGCCATAGGGTGAAAGGCTTCTGTGCCATTGCACTGTGAGCCTGAGCTTGAAGATGCGGTGATGTGAAGCACGCCATCGGGGTCTGTTACCTTCACGGGAGTTGATGTTGTTCTCACATTTTTATGAACAATGCCGTTTTTATCGGTAAAGTCTTTAAATGTGGGGGTCGTTGTTCCGTCAGCATAGGTATAGCTTCCGTCCTCAAATGGTGTTATTGTTTCACTACCGTAATACATACCTTCTGCGTCGATTGCTTCGTGCTTCAGGATATGTGTTCTGGTGTAGCAATGGTCGTGACCCGAAAGGATTACGTCAAAATCACGCTCATATACACCGGGAAGCAAATATTCTCTCATATTGATAAAGTTATACTGTTCGTCTCTTACGGTATATGCACCATTGGCATCACGAGTATAGTTGCCGTGATAGCTTGAACCATAGGGTGATTCGTGGTAAACGAGAACCTTCCACAGAATGTCCTTGTTGTCCTTGTTAAGTTCAAGAACCTTGTCAATAAATTCAAGATGCTTTGCATAGGTCGCCTTGTCAGCCGCACGTCCGGCTTCGGTTGCCGCAGCACTACTGCTTGACATATCGTGAACATTCAAGGATATGAACAGCACTGAGTTATATGTAAACCATGAATCAGCGCTGTTGATATAGCTGTTATATTTTGTAACACCGTAATATTCGCCGGTTTCTTCATCTATGCTATAGTTGGGCTCGTTGTAGTCCTGGTAGTGACCGCCTCGTGACCAGCTGTCGTGGTTACCCAGAAGAGAGGTCTGTGCAATGCTCGGAATATGAGGATGATTGATATACGCATCATACTGAAGCTCGTTATCGGAGTAGTTTGGAGCAGAAACGTTTGTATTGATCTGGTCACCTGCCGACATCATAAATTCAGCATTTGCAAAAACAGGGTCGGTTGCAAACTGATTGAGAGTTCTTTCCCATGCATCGCCTGCCTCGGAAACTGTCAGTTGATTTGCACCAATCTGTGTGTCGCCGTAGTAGATAAAGCTGAAGGATGAGGATTCCTCACCAACGGTGAATGGAAACATTTCCGAAACATCAGTACCGTTTGACAGCTGATAATAGTAGGTTGTTCCCGGCTCTAAGCCTTCGATTGTTGCCTTGTTATTGTAGTAGCCTGCCTTGAGGGATACACCACTACCATCACGACTTGCCGCAATCTTTGTTGCAGTTTCGGGGATTTTTCCGTCAACCAGCTCGTCAGCAGCTGCGTAAGTAATATAGCCGGTCTCGCTGCTTGTTGAGAACCAGGTGAAGTTTCTTTCGGAGAGACTACTTCCAGGTTGCATTACGATATCGGTAATTGCTGCACTTGTAGCTTCTTCCGCTTCTGCTTCTTCATAGAAAACCTTCACATTGTCAAGCTGATAATTGATGTCGTCAAAGAGGGCTTGATCAAGAACCGCCAGAGCTGTTACATCCTTGCCCCACCGCACCAGTGACTTGCGTGTAAAGAAGGTAATACCACTTGGAGTTGATGATGATGTGTTTCCGGAATTTGCAAGATTGAAACGCACGCCGTAGTTTGAAGAACTGTCACCGTTGAATCCGAAGCTTGTGTCAATAACGCCTGTGTCACGATTTTTTCTGGAAAGGGTGATGAATTTGCTTCCGCAGGCTCTGCCTGACGCAAGAGTTGCGCCCTCAAGCTTGTCAACATCAACGGTTACAGTATATGTATACCACGCATCGTCAACATTGTTAAGATAGCCGTTTTCGTCAACTGAAACATAAGTTCCGGGAGTGAACGTGAGAGCATATCCCGCGAGTCCCTCGCCGTGATCAAAACCCGGGAGACTTGCGTGATGAGGATTGTTCACAACAAGATTAATCCCAGCATTAGGGCTTATTGCACGCATATCAAACTGAATGGTATACTGATCGGAAGGAATATTTGCAGCGGTTGAGGTTGTCGCTATGACACCCTGACCGGTATACTCCTTCAAGTCAAGAATTTTGTTTGATGAGTCTTTCTCTTTCACAACCTTAACACTATTATAGAAGGGTGTCAGGAAGTCTGTTGCGTCATTGTCAAAGGTCTGTGCAACAACATAAGTGTTGTTGTCGGTATATTCATAAGTCAGAGAAACATTATCAATCTGATAGTTGGTCTCGGGATAGTATGTTGACGAATCAATGATACCTAAGGATGCCTGATCAGCACCCCAACGTGTTTGCCCTTTTGCTGTTACAAAAGAAATACCATCAGGTGTGTCTGTGGGAGCATAGCCGCTTACAAGGTCAAAACGTGTTCCGAAGTTTGAGGAGCTTCCTGCGTTGAAGCCGAACTTTGAATCCACAACCCCCGTGTCACGGTTTTTTCTTTTGAAGCTAATAAACTTATTCGCAATTGACCAGGACTCCGCAAGAGCTGTTCCGTTGAGCTTAGAAACATCAACCTCCATTGTGTAGGTATACCAAGTGTCGTCCAAAACCGACAGATTTCCATCCGTCCCTGTTGATACAAAAGTACCGGGGGCAATCAGAAGTGAATAACCATTTTCAAAGCCTGCATTTTCTTTGTGGTATGGGTTTTTCACAACAATTGTGAAGCCTGCATTGGGGCTAACCGCACGCATATCAAAGCTAAGGGTATATTTATCATCAGGTATCTCCTGAGCTGTGCTGGAAAGCACCGTATAGGAATCGCTTCCCGGTGTAATTTCCATAACCTTGCTTTCGTCTGCGGTTATGATTTCCGCACTTCCGTAAATCGGAGTTTTCATATCAGCCGATTTGCAATCATCCTCATAAGTCTGATTAATCAGATAGATTGTCTCGGTGACACTTGTTGTTGCGGCCTCTGTTGTTATACTGATTCCTGCAAGCATGGTTAAAAGCATTGCAAGCACTACCGCCAGGCTGGTGAATCTTTTCATTTTTTTATCCTCCTATAAAAAATCATTAAATTTCATTTTACTCCTCAAAGGCTACTGTTATCTCTGTTACACGTGGTGTTCCCGTTCCGCAATAAGCACCAAGTTCAAGTTTATACTGAATATACCCTGTGAGATTCAGTGCTGAAATATCTGCTCCGTTGTCAAAAGATTCTGACCATTCGGCGGTTTCAATCATATCAATGCTGTCAGCACACCTGAACTGAACCTTTACCCAGGTCTTTTTACCATTTTGAGCAGCCCAACTAACTTGTGTTGCTTTTGTTTCGGCTCTGTATACCTCTGAATAATAATATTCACTATTTCCTCTGTTCATCATATTACCGATATCAACAGTACAAATACCATGAGGACCACGTCCCGGAAGAGGAGAAAAACGATTCTCGTTTATTCCATCCTCTCCACCCCAATAAATAATGGAATCATTCACATGGTTTCCTTCCGTCTTGTGGTTGGCAACAATTAAATCGATATATCCGTCACCGTTAAAGTCACCGGACATAGCACCCGTCGCCGAGTGGGTGCGGATTTTCTGACAGTTATAACGGCTGAATGAACCGTCCTCCTTACCAAAATAAAGAGTTGAATCAACATCACGGCTTCTGCCTCCATGGTATGCAGCTGAGAATATATCAAGTTTTCCGTCACCATTGAAATCGTTAATTGTAAGATCATTTGAACAAAATACCGGAAGTTGACTTTTTCTGTTTTCTGAGTATCCTTCTTCGCTTCCCCAGTAAACCGTCAGATACGTTTCCTTCACATTCTGTTTGCCCTTGCTTTGAAAACCTGAACAAACAAGATCCAAATAACCATTACCGGTCAAATCAGCCGCATTACCCGTTACAATGCCGTCAGCCGCAAGCTCCTGTCGATTTTCCCATTTAAAGCCATCAACTCCACCCCAAAGAATTGCAGCTCTGGGACCATTTATCTGCGGAACAAACAAATCAAGCCAACCGTCATTATTGAAATCTGCAGCAAAAATCCAACGGGGTCCTCCAAACTTCTCTATACGTCTGTCTTCTTCCTCACTACCGTCTGGGTCATATCCGTCTATTTTCTTGCATCTCGGTATGCAGTCTTCTGGACGATCTCCGAGTATAATTCGTTCAGCCGTCCCCGAATAACCATTTTCATTACCCTTAATCCAAAATAGTTCACGGCAACTGATACCTGTAAAAATCATATCAATATATCCCGTGTGACGAAAATCTCCAGTCGCACAGCCATGGCTTGTAACAGTATCCAGCGGCGTCATATTTTCGAGTGAAAATTCTCCGTCCTTACCCCAGAAAATATTTGCTCCGGGATCAAGTGTGAGTGCGTTTTCTGCACAATTAACCACAACAACTTCGGGCTGACCATCATCATTCAGATCAACGGGAACACAGTCAACAGCCGCACAACCGGGGAGTGATACAACCCGTTCACTACTATACCCATCTTCACCGCCAAGAAAAAACGAAATATTTTCAAGCCCAAGAGGATTTTCCCCTTCGTGGTTTATAACTGCAATCTGTCTTCTACCGTCTGTATATGTCTGCCCCGTAATTATGCCCGTTGCTTCTTCTGCAGGAATCTGTCTCACAAGTTCTGCCTTACCATCCTTCGTAAAACGATATACATCATTTGTGACATTCAAATTCTTTTCAGTACTGCTCTGTGCAATGAAGAGAAGGTTTTCTCCGTCTTTTTCAGCCGAACCGATATGCACTGTTCTTGCAGCACGAACCGGAATTCTTGTGGCCTTTTCTAAGGCATACCCTTCCTTTTCCCACAGAACAAGGCAGTCATCAACAACCTCAAAATCAGTACCAACAGCAATGGCAATATCAAGTGTACCTTCACCTGTCAGATCACCACAAGTTGCGTGCATTGCACCATAACCTGCAAACATAATATCTTTTTCACAACGGTTTGTCTCCACCTTTTCGCAACATTTAATTCTCATTTCTTCCTTGACATTTCTATCCTTGTCAAAGCTTTCAAAAACCGCAATATTATCTTCCGCCCTAAACACAACAGTCTTGTCTTTCAGTTTAAGAACATCGCACTTCCATGGAACCCAACGGAACAACTTTCTACCCACGGTTGTAGAACCTGTTCTGAAGTCTGCAAACCGGATTTTCTTGCCAAAATCAGTTTTATTCTCAGCACTGAGACCTTCAGGTGAACCCCAAAAAACTGTCATCGCAGCGGTTTCACCATTCATTATGTATAAATCGTCATATCCGTCACCATCAAGGTCACCTGCCGCCATAGAAAGACATTTTGCTTCAATTTTTTCGTATTTATTGGCTTCGATGCCCAAATCCCCGTTATAAAATATGCGAATCTCATTTTCGCTTTGGAATACAAGCGAGTTCTTGCCAGTTCCGTTGAAATCACCTGCCGCAACACACATAGAGTTGGGGACACGAAGCTCCATGCAATATTTTTCAGACAATCCCTCATCTGATGCAAAGAAAATTCTTGCAGAAATATCCGTATGCACACCGTCATGCTGACAGCAAACCACAAGATCCTCTGTTCCGTCGCCGGTCAGGTCTACAAAAACTGCGTTAAAGCTCCCTTCACCCGGCAACACAATGGGTTCTGTTGCATAAAGGCTGTCATAAATATGAAGAAGCGGACGTTCATTCATACTATGGCTGTTTGCAATAGGAATATCAGGATAGCCGTCTCCGTTTATATCAAAGTTAAATATTCTTTGCAACGTTCCTGCCTTAGATACAAAAATATTTTGGCCGCCGTTGCCGAAATAGCCTTTACGAAATTCTTCAAATCCTTTTTTTGTCCATTTCATTTTATATTCCTCCATAATAAACTAAATTTTTGTCGCAAAAAACGGTAGTTTTCCGTTGTTTGAGATAAAAATTTAAATCAATAGGTACATTCCCCCTTGTGAGCAAAAAGCTCACAAGGGGATAAAGCACCTTGTATCAGATGCTCAAAGTGGCCGGTACAATTAACACCTGATATTTGGGAAAAATTAATCTGCTACTATAATTTCAGTAATATCCCAGGGAGTAGCCATAAGAGGTGTACCATTTTCGAATCCATCCCAAACGAAAAGCTTTGCCTCATCATAGCTACCGTTAGCTTGAAGGTCTGCAGAAATACCTTCTGTTGAATTTGCTTTTGTATCCCAGTCAACATCAACCAGTCTGCTGCCGCTATAAAGTGCAAGTACAGGTGTGATTGTGTCGGAAATTGCATCTGCACTTACCGTCATGGCAACTATTCCATCTGCCGCATTGATTGAAGTAAGGGAAGCTGCTGCAGCCTTGGTGATAAGTATATTATCAACTCTCCAGTTACAAACAGTTCCGTTCAATGTACGGAAGGTAAAGTGTCCGGGATTGTTGCCTGTCCACTGAACAGCATTGTTAAGCATCACAGGTGTTGTTACATTACCTTCAGCATCTTCAAGGGTTACTGTGTATGTTCTGTCGGTTGCAATTTTTGCAATTTTCAGTGTGTACCACTTTCCTGCTTCAACCGCATCTGCAGAAATACCAACTCTGCCCCAGGTACCGCCATCGTTGACATTTGTCTGCCAGTATTCAAAGGTAAGTGTGCTGTCGCAGTCTGCTTCCTTATAAACATCCATTGTGACAATAAAGTTCTCAGGAATTTCTGTTGCTGCAGCTTCGCCCGGCGTGCTGCCATTAGAGGTACTGTAAAGCTTCAGGTAGCTGTTGCCGCCTGCTGTCGCAATAGAACCCATACCTGATGTAAGCTGTGTTGCACCTTCAAAGTCATCTACATAAAGAACACCTGTTGTAGGAATGGGTTCGGAATAGCTGATTACCAGATTGTCAAGATAGGTTCTCAATGCAACAGCAAAGCCAGGGGTTGTACCATCCTCCGAATTATATAAGGTAGTCCAGCTACTGTCACTTACTGTATACCACAGATCTTCGCCTGTAAAATCACTACTAGTTGCACCATTCTTGGCAGTTTTCCACTCAGCTGCTCCTTTTTCCTTCCACTGGAGCATAATTCCGTCGCCTCTGATTCTACCCCAGGTAGATACGTATTGCGTTCCTTTTGACAAATCGATGGTAATCTTGAAGGAATACCACTTACTTGTGTCAATACCCTTTGCGGTCAGGTCTGCTGTACCTTGGATGCAAAAGTCAATGCATGTGCCAGCAGTATTCTTTCCGACAGCTGCCAACAGTTCGGGTTCTATAAAATCCACTGTGATATCCTTTGCAGCGTTATTATAACTGTCCCAGAATCTTGAATCGAACTCAATTGTGTATGAGCCGTTTTCGGGGAAGCTCACGGGCTGAATGTAGGGTCTAGTCCAGTCACCATGAATATAGCTACCATTGGCATCTGTATCCTTTGTTGCATTAGTGAAGCCATTAGTTTCGCCTTCGAAATCTTCATTCAAAAGTTCAATCCGACTTTCACCTATTGCAATGCTTGCTGATACGTTCATTGCAAAAAGTGATGAAACCATCATTATGCAAAGAACAAGGCTGATTAGTTTTTTCATTTCTTTTTTCCTCCTTATATGAATTTTTTAATATTCTGTCTGCCACCTGATGTCATTTATTTATATACCCTCGCTTTCTGCCGAACATGGGGACGGGATGGACTGCCCGACAGTTGGTGAAGATAGATAAATCTATAATACTGTTATTTTAAATATGCAGGCGGTGTTATGGGGAGCATTGCATTGCTCCACACAAAGGCTTTAAACCACGGTTCAACACCGTCAATTGCCGTATACGAAATATCGTTCAATGTGAGTCTTTCATAGCTATATGCGTCAATATTCAAAGTCGCATCGTCCATTTTTGACCCAAGGAATCTGAACTCATCGTATGCACCACCATAAAGAATCACTGTGTCGGCAAAGGCCGAGCCGTCATTGAGAAAATCCACAACAATCTCGGCTGTCTCGCCATCAGCGGTAATTGAAACCGCATCAAGGGCCTTGCCGTTATACACTCTGACATTTTTCAGCTCAAAGCCTGCCTTGTCAGCATTGTTCATCCTGAATCTGAGACCGTTATTTCCACTCTTTTTAAGCATTGGCAAATCCCTGAACAGAGTTATGACATTGCCATCCTCATCTTCCATATACATAGTTATTGTGTTCTTCACAATCTTGGTTTTGTCGAATGCCTGTGTTGATTCCCCTGTCATCCTGACACAACCGTAAATTCTGTACCACTTATCTTCCTCAACATCAATATCAGCAGTAACATTATCCGTAACTAGAGAGGTGATACGGTACGGTTCTATGGTAAAGCTCTGACAGTAGTCCTCACCGCCTATTGAAATCATTGTTGCAGATTCTGCATCTGTACGTCTGTAATCAAAGGAATACACATAATCAATATTGGGCATTGTCACACCGTTAATTAGATATTCGTAATTTCCTGCCGTCTTTTTGTATGTTTTGATTCCAAACTCTTTTATGTATATTGTCTCGTCCTCACAGCAGTTCAGAATTGCAAACTGAAGAGCATTGTCAATTTTCTCACCCTGTTCCAGAACAACATCATAAGCCGCACAAATCCACTCTGCATCTTCCTCTGCTTTCACATACATACAGGCAGCTGTTCTCGTCTGACCGTTTTCGTCAAAGCCCGCAGGATAAGTAATGAGCTTTATATTATAGAACTTGTCTGTTTTCCAGCTCATTCCCGTATATGCCCCAAAGCTATCCGGGCAGAAATTGCCGTTGTAGTATCTGAAGCCTGAACCGTCAAGGAAGTAAAGGAATATTCTTCCGCCCTCATCAACACTGACGGTCATATCAATCTCCGCACGTTCAAACATATTGCTGAAATGATTTTTTCCGTATACAATTGTTGCTCTAGGCGGATTAGCCCCTGCAGCTTCAATCATTTTGAGAACTCCGTCTTCTGTCACAGTTGCATCTTCGGTCACGCCTGATGCAATCAGGTCTTTCATTGTGTGACCCTCTGCTCCTGTTGCAGAATAATAGAATTCGTCTGCAAGTTCAAATCCACTGACATCATATTTAATGCTTGACACCGCATTATACGCCGTGATATTAGAAATCACCGTCACGGCGTCATTGGTTTCAAACATCACCGACCACTTGGTCTTTGTGATTATTGTCATTGTCTTTTGACCCAATGTGTAGTACTCTGTATCGGAAGCATCTGCCCGCTTCGCAAGAACTGTCATTCCCGTATTCGCCATTTCGATGCGGTATGTTACTTCTTCTGCACCTTTAAGCACTTGTGGAAGCTCACCTAGGCTTGTTCCGTCAGCGTCAAAGGTGATTGACTCTTTTGCCATACCGCTGCAGAATGTAGCTGTAACCGTGCCAGTGGGCTTTGTCATATTGAAGGTTGTTATTGCAACGCTTGATTTTGCCGTTTCGGTGTCGGTTATTGAATACCTTGCCACACCGCCCGAGTATGTGACAGAATGTGCCTCATCATCAACCAAAACTCCGCTCTGAGTTATGCTATCATCTGTATCGCCGGGAAGGTGATACGCAAAACCGTTCTCAAGGGATGCTTCAACAGCTGTTTTTCCCTGTCGGAAAAGCCCTTCAAATGCCGAAACTCTTGCTACATTGTCACCGTTTCTTGAAAGCACTGTAACGCCGCCCAAGTCATTGCTTCGGAGAGTGCTCCAGCCTTCAAATTCACGGCTCACCGTTGAAACCGAAACAGAATTACTCTGTCCGCTTTCGGCATAAAGCTGTGCTGTGTATGCTGCATTGAATACCGATTCAACATCTTCAACACTATTATAGGTAATTCCTGTCATTCTCTTATAGATAACCGATGGGGCGTTGACCTCGGTGATATCAACTGTCAATGTGAAAACATCGCTGTATGTTTCGTTGAGGTAATTTTCAATTGCCTCCCAATCGCCGTCACTTGATGCTGCATTGAGTGCCACAAGGAACTCGTCAACTCTGCCCTTTTCAACATATGTTAAAGCATCAATTGCTGCTGTCATTGCTTCGTAATCGGTGATTGCCTCACGGTCAAGCTGACCATACGCATTATACATATTCTCATATGACTTGTCGGTGAATCCCGCATAAAGATTCAGAAGAACCTTATATTTTTCAAAAAACCCCTTCAAATCAGAAGTACTTCCGATTGTCTTGAATTCCTCAATGCAAATCTTCAGGGCTTCAGGGACACCTGCAACAAAGCTTTCAAGCTCTTCCTTATAGGTCTCTGAGAGTGCCGCTGACATCAGCATATATACCGATGTTGTTTCCGAATAAATCTTGCCGAATATATCCGCACAAACCTGAACATTCAGATATTCTCCGTCTTCCGAGAGGCAAACAGTCGATGCTGTGAAGGTCTCGCCGTTTATCTCATAAGAGGCTGACCCGTTTGTAAATGTAACAACACCGTCACCCAGCGTCAGCTTTATGCCGTTTCCATCCGCTGTGAGATTTGCGCCTACCGCCTTTGCAACAACCGCTGCTTCAACCATTCCGTCACTTGCAAGCGTTGGAATCATTGAACCGTAAAGCATTGCTGTTCCCGTGGATTTGGGAAGAACTGCCTGGGAAGGCATATCATCATAAATCGTTGAAAAGTCGGGACGAATGTAGTGAGCATTGGTAAATCTCTTGACCGATTTGAAAGATGCCGGGTCAAGGGTATACGTTATCTGGTTCACTGTGACTTCATCATCCATCTTATATCCACCATTAAGATAGCCGTGATTTGCATAAACTTTACCATCGATAACACGCATACTTGCGTTACAGAAATCAGTTGTTGGATAAATTCCTCGGTCATCCATTTCCATAATGTATTCCCATGTTTTGCAACCGTCATAGCTCACAGCAATGCTTTGACGATTTCTGGGCTGTTGAATATACTGGAGTGCCGCAGTTGTTGTGTCATTTGTCCAGATTATGTAATATGTGTTGGGGTTTTCGGAATCACGCTCAATTGAGAACGCCGTTGAAGGTGTCATAAGCTGTGATGCCACAGGCTTCAGTTCAAAGTTCTCGCCGCCATCACAGGAGTCGAGATAATAAAGGAAGCCTCTGTCGCATCTGAGCCAAACACGAACTGTTCCGTCAGGGAGCTCAACAATATCTGCTTCGCCTGCATAAAAATCGCCCAATGCTGAATAGGTCATATTAGTTCTGGTTTCTGTCCAGGAAAGACCTTCGTCGTCAGAAAAATATACTCTGGTTGTTCCGTTTGTTTCCGAACCTTCGGAAGTCACGTAATAAACTCTGGGCTGGGTTGCATTTCCCCAAACCTTTCTACCCTGGGTGAGTCTGCCCTGCATTCCGTGACGGTCTGCAACAAAGTCATCCTTTGCCTGAATGACAACATTGCTTGCAACCACAGTTCCGTCAGGCTCAACAAGGCTTGCATGGCTCTGATAACCCCACTCCGAAACTCCCAGTCTGCGACCCGATTGGAGAATAATTGTGTTTGTTCCATAGCTGTAGGTTTCGGGACCTGTCCATGTCGCACCGTCATCGGTGGTCTTGAACATCTGACTAAGAAGATAAATTCCAGCCATATTTTCCTGTTCATAACCCAAATCAACAAACTCAACCGTTCCGCTAAGCTTGTCTGTTGGCCAGAAGGTGTAGTTCACGCCGGTATTTGTCTTTCCGTTTCCAACATAAGTTACATTATCAATCTTCAGATCTCCGTCACCAACAGCAAAGCCATACTTACCGTTTCCCGGATAGCTGCAGGCAACCCCCGAAAAGATTGCTTCGCCGTCACAGGTAAGGGTAAGCAAGTCCTTTTTGATATCAAGAACAAAGGCATATTCCGTATCCTTGGTCAGACTCTTTGTTGCGGTTGCCATAGTTGTAACCGTGCTGCCGTTTGTGTCTATAAAGCTCCACAAACCATTAGCATGGTTATATGAAATCTTCATATTCTTGTAGTTATTTCGAAATCTCACAAGAATTTCAAACTGTCCCGTTTTTGTGACAGTTGTAGTCGCTCCGCTGCCGTTGCCTTCACATCCGCCGCCGCTTCCGTTTCCGTTTCCGCTTCCGGTTTCGGTAAGAGTTGGTGTCATATTCCACGTGAGCGTTGGATTTTCTGCCGTTGCGTCAAGAAGATAAACACCGTTTCCCGAAAGGGTAAGCTTTCCGTCGGATACTGTTCCCACGGTATCGCCGTAGAACTTATACCAGTATTCATCCCATGGTAAATCGTTATCTTCCTTAAAATCGTCTTCAAAATAGAAAACATCGTCTGTGTTCTTTATTGACGTAAATGTTGACGCACCTGCAACAGACATTGTTCGTCTCAGGGTTGCTTTGTGCGAGGTTTTTGGAGCACGGAAGGAGCCAAGGAACTTGTTGTTCAGGAAAACCTGACCAAGACCACGGTAAACCGTTACTCTGTAATATCCCGATTCAACTGTGTCGCAGATTGTCTTGAAGCCTGTCTCCCATTCGGAACGGGGCTGTTCAAGAACAGAAATTCCGCCGTTGAATTTCAAGGAAACCTCATATTCGCCGTCATAAAGAAGGATTGTTTCGCTTGAAGAATCTGTTTTGTCAAACTCAAGCGAATAATACAAATCCATATTCAGATTATCCTCGGTGAAATCTCTCTCGCCGCTTGATTCACGCCTGAAAACCTCCGCCTTCACGCCGCTACCGCCCAATTTTACATTGGAAATTCCGCTGTATGTAAGGCTTGCCGCATCTGTGCATCTGGGCATAAAGTACGAAAACGCCAGCTGTCCGTCACGGTAAACATCTGCAACACCTGATGTAACAATTGCACGGTATACCCCGCTGGGTGCGGAATATGTTTCAACACCATCACGGGTCTGATATATTACACCGCTTGCAGAATGTGACATATTCAGCTCGAAATGTCCGTCCTTCAAGGAAATTTCGCCGTTCCCACCGCCGAAGCTATATGAAAGGTCATATTCTTGACCGATTTCAAGAGTTCCTGCATCTCCCGATGCCTTCACATTCACAAAGGCTGTTTCGGTTGTAATATATGAGCCGTCAGCGAAATAAATCATTCCGTAAATGGAACTTGTTCCCACTCTCAGGTCGGTGGCAGTATACGAAAGCTCGCCCTCAGCCGAAGACCCTGCAAGAGCACCATTCACATAATAATTCACGCGGTCAATGTTAAGTCCCCTGCTGTTGTCCACCGTAAATTCCGCACTTTCACCATAGTTTACGATTTCGGGACAGCTTATTTCAATAGCTTCCAGATTTTCAACCGTAAATGTTCTTGCAAAGGTGTGCTTTTCGCTTCCATCGGCATAAATCGCCTTTGCCTGAACGGTATACGCTCCCACAGCAGCATTATTGAGGAAGAAAGAATATCCTGTATCTGCTGTTGCACTGCCGATTTTCACCTTACCCAAGTAATAATCAACTCTTTGGGGAGAATCAACCATATTTGCCTTAAACTCAATTCTCTCGCCCTTGGCATAAACCTGATCGTAGCCGGGAATCATATCCATTGTGTCTTCATAGTTTTCCAGCTTCATTGTGCGGAGCTGAAAGCTTGGAGCCGCCTTTTTGTAAGGCGTTCCGTAAAATCTGATTGCTCCTGTCATACTTGAGTTATCATAACGCGGAAGTTTATAGGAGAGCAAAAGCTCGCCATTCATATATAGCTTATAGTTTTCTCCCCGCTTTTCACTACGAAACGTATTCCAATCATAACCAATTGCAATGTTTTTCGTGAAGGATCCCTCTGCCGACCGGTAAATTATACCATCCTGTGTAAACACAATATAAATCTCGTAATCTGCATTATAGTGCTGATAACCCAGAGCCTCACCGTAAGAAAATACCTTCATCTCAAACTCAAAATCAAAGTTATCAGCGAGTTCAACAATGCTGCGGTTAACGTCAATTCGATGATGCTGTCCGTTTGTATCCCCGTTGGGAACCAGACGAAAGTTCATATAGTTGTTGTCATCAACATAAATCCAACCGTGATTACAAGCCTCCACGCTATAAATACTGTCCGCAGGAAGACCTTCAGGAATACACACTGCATCCCACTTGTAGCCGCCCCATTCAACATAGCCGTCGGTGGAATCATCCACGACAACCGGCTGGGAATAAATCACCTTTTTACCCACAAGGAACTCACTTGAATCCCCCGATTGGGTCACAATCAGGTCAATATGCGAAACATCAATCAAATCGTCATAAGCAACGCTTTCGGTGGTAAAGGTTTGAGTGCTGTCTGCTGCAACCGTCCAGTTCGCCGGTGTAGATGAACGTACAATCTCGTCACGGCTGTTGTAAACTCTTATAATACCCATAACAGTCTTTTCTTCCATTGCGGTGTTCTGAAGCTCCGCAACACCTACAACCGCTGAACCGTCAGGGATTGTGGTTGTTTCCAACCCACCGGTGGTAAAATATCCTCTTTGGAAGACCACACCGGGAGCATAAACCTTCACGTTATCAAGAAGTATATTTGCCGTGAATCCAATACCCTCTGTTTCCATATCAGCACCTATGTACTGCCAATAGTTGCTTGAAACGCTGTAGCACAGGTCTGTTCCAGTGTAGTCATAGGAATTGTGCCTATTAATGGCTGTTTTCCATTCCGATGCACCTCGTTCCTTCCATTCAAGCACTATTGCATCTCCGTAAATATGACCGTAACTTGGATTATATCTGAACCCCTTGTCTTTATCAACCGTAATTCTGATTGTATACCACTTCGAAAGATCAATCCCCTTATCGGCATAATCATCAGTCAGCATTATATTTACATCTGTGCTGGTTTCGGCATATTCATTAAGTCCCTTATCAAAAATAAATGCATTTGTCACCGGATTATAGCCACCATCTGGTTTGCCGAATACAGTATCAAATTCAATGGTATACTCCCCGTCTGTGGGATAAATTATGTTTGTATACGCTCTGTATACCGTTGACTTTATATAGTTACCGTTTTTGCCATCTGAAATCAATTCTGCATTTCTAAACAAAAGAGTATCGTCTGTTGCAGTATCAAAATTCTCGTTGAGATAATACACCTGTGCCATCTCAAGCTCATCTGTACTAAACAAAGTAATCTCCGATGCTCTCACAGGAATAATGGGAATAAGCAGAGCCAAACAAAGAATAATGCTTATTATCTTTTTCATAATCTCACTCCTGTTTTAGATTTCAAAGCTGTTAGATATATTGTAACAGCTTTAATTCTGTTATATCCGTTAACCCATATTAAGCAAACTTGTCAATCTGACCCTGATACTGGTCAACGGCCGGAGCCTGATAAAGGATAGAATAACTACCTTCTGCCTCACGGAATTCCTTGCCGAACAGCTTCGCACAGGTCTTCAGGTCAACAAGACCATCCTTGAGACAAACGTCTTCTGCAGTTTTTGCTTCGCCATTCAGGGTGTAGCTGTTTGAGCCCTCGGTGAACACAATTGTTGCATCACCCAACTTGAGTTCAGCTCCACGGGTTGTTGCTTTTGCTTCAACACCGAATACTCTTTCGGCGTTTACAAGGTCAACTCTGCCTTCCTGAACTGTTACATTATAGTAATCCCCGTAAATCCACGCAAGTCCGCTTTCCTTCGGAATAACGCAGTGGTTAATTGCATAATCGGTGTTTGGTTCAAATCCAACGAAATATCTTTCGTGAAGCTGTGGATGACGCTTTAAAGTCTTTATCTTTGAAACATCATAAGAGCCGAACAAGTCACCGGAAGGACCTTCGTAGTCCGATGCACGGAAATAAAGATGTCCGTCTACCAATGAGATATTCGAGTCGGATGTATGGAGACTAGGAATCATATTTGCTTCAAATACATCAGTGATGTATTCCCAGTTTTCCATACCGTCATAAGACACCGCAAGAGAAGTTTTGTTTCTGGGCATCTGTTGACCTCTATCATTTGAAGTCTCGGTGTCATAATGGAACACAGCATAATACGTCATTGGATTATCCCAGTCACGAATAATTTTGAAACAGGTTTCAGACTGAATCAGCTGTGAATGGTGAGGTGTTGGGTCAAATGTCTTGCCGTTGTCATAAGAAATCCAGTAATCAAGAAATCCTGAATCGGAACGTCCGTACATCCAAACCTCGTTTTCACGGGGAGTATCAACCACAATTGATTCGTTCATAATGATACCCGTATTGTGTGTTGTAAGAACTGTTTCCGACTTGTTCCAGCTTTCACCACCATCATGCGAATACCAAATATCAGAATAACCATAATCCTCGTCACCCTGTGATGTTACCATAAATAAACTTCCACTCATGGTTGCGGTAAGACGGCCAACAGATGAAGCTGGCAATCTGATGGGAACAAAGTCATCCCCCCACAAGGGAACAGCCGATGACCATGTCTTGCCACCGTCTGTTGACTTGCTGCTAGTGGTCTTCCAGCCTTCTGCAAGCTTCACAAAACTACCGTCCGGCAATTTGACAATCTGTGCAGCCATACCGAATGATGTGTTTTGTGCCGGTTCAAATGTCCAGCTGTAGCCATCATCAGCAGTATAACCTGCGATATAACCTGTACCCAGCACACGTCCGTCATCAAGTTGGAAATACTGTGAAATCATACTGCCATCGCTGTTGTACTGCCTCATACTGTTATAAGTGAGACCTGCAGTAACGCGGTTTTCACCTTCATAATAAATATCATCAACCGAAAGCACGCCGCCTTCTGCACCAAAGCCGTATCTTCCGTACCATATAGTGTAAACATCCTCAGGCTGTTCAAAAGAAATGACTTCTTTGCCATCCATTATGAGCTTACCCTCTCTGTCTTGGTGAATAATTTCATAGTTGTGCCATACTCCTGGTTCAGGAGCCGCAAGAGTACCGTTTACAACAAGTGTTGAAGTTGTCTGGTTCTGAAGGAGATGCTCAACAAACCAACGCTTTTGCTCATAGTCATAACCGATTTTGTTTTGCGTATCTGAACGCCCGCGACGTGACACAAAGTAAATCTTGCCCTGTTCCTTTTCAGCCATTGCACGGAAGCTGAAATATCCGTTCTTTGCAATGCCGTTGAGAATGTACTGACCTGTGCCGTCCAGCTTCAGATAACTGTTTCCGCCATTTTTCACAAGCGTCTTTTTCATGCTTGGAGTTGCCCCATCCTTGAAATGAGCAACCTTCATCTGGAAGTATTCATCATATGAAAATTCATTATTACCTTCAAAATCCTCGCTATGATAGAAAATATCATCAGTATTTTTAACCGCAACAATTGTTGAAGCTGAAGGATTTGTCATATTCCTGATGAGCTGAGGCTTATGGCCGTACTTGTAGCAACGATAACTGCCCAGATATTTATTATTAAGGAATAACTGTGCAATACCAAAGCCAACCGTCAGACGGTAGTAACCGGGTTCAACAGTGTCAGCTAGCTTAATTTCTGTCTTTGGTGCCTGAATAACAAGCTGACGGTTTGCATAGATACCGTCTTCACGGAATGACAGTTCATTTTCAAAGATGCCGTCATAGAATTTAAATTCTTCCGCTGAACTGTCTGTTTTATCGAACTCAACAGAATAATAATATGTTGAAGGAATGTCATCGGCAACAAAGCTCGACTTTCCTTCCCATGCCTTGTTCCAAAGTTCTGCCTTAACCCCGCTACCAAGAACTCTTACGTTTTCGAGTCCCGAATAGGTTTCCTTTGCAACATCTGAGCAAGTGGGCATCAAGTAACTGAATGCGAATTGACCGTTGTGATAAACCTCTGCATATCCCGCTGTAACAACACCCTTGTATTCACCTGCACCAAGGGGATATTCCTGAACACCATCAAGGGTTTCGTACCTAATCTTGTCACCCTCATGGGTCATTGCATATTTGAAGTAACCGTCGGTCAGTTCAAACTTGCCTGTTCCCGATGTGTATTTATAGTCAATTTCGTATTCTCTGCCAATTTTCAGTTCTTTTCCAGGAACAGCGTCAACACTCACGTAAACAAGCTCCGTGTCAACAACCGTCTCTGCCACATTGGTAACCTTTGCATAAATCGCCGAAGTACCAACTTGGAAATCTGAAATTGTAACGCGGAAAGGTGCCTGATTCGATGATGCAACCAGCTTTCCGTTCATATAGTAATCAGCCTTTACCGCACGTACACTTTCGGAAATTTCAGAAGTTGCAAGTTCTGCAGTGATTGAGTCACCCTGATTTATGGAATCATTGGAAAGTTTCACTGCAGCATCAAATGCCTTTCTCACATAAATCGTAGATTTGACTGATTCTTTTTCGCCGGACTTTGCATATATCTCATAAGTTCCAACCTTTGCATTTTTTATTGCATATTCAAAATTAGGAGCATACCCGCGTCCTACAAGGGTTTCACCAATATAATAATCCACATATTCCGTTCCTTCGGGCGCATTTGCCTGTAAGATTATTTCCTTGCTTTCTTCAACCTCAGAATGATTCAGCGGTGATTTAATTGTCAGCTCATCAAAATAAGGTGTATATCGAACCCAATCAAGCCACGTGTCAGCCGAAAGCTCGGGGTTGTGCTGATGGAACACAGCCATGTGCCATCTTCCGGAACTGGAGTTGGTCATACGATAATTCATCAGCATATTGCCGTCAAGATACCATGTGATGTAGTTTCCTCTTACCTCCGCCTTCCATTCGTGCCACTTTCCATCCTGTGCGTCATAGAGAAGCGCCATACCGTTTACACCTTGCTCGTCCATACCGTTGTGCCAGATCTTATGCTCGTTTATATAGAGCCATGTATGGCGATTGTCGGTTGAAAGCTCAAGAGCCGTGAATGCAGGCTTGCCGCCCAAAGCATGGATATCCGTTAGCATCATACGCCATTCAAAGTCGTAGTTTGCAGGAGGACGAATAGGTCTTTCGATTGTGTGAAGGGTCAAAGTTGAGTGGTCGCCATACATAGGGCCTGATGAAAGCTGAATGAGACCTTCAGTATCGTGTCGTGTTACACTCTTTTTATTTTCGTAATAGTATCCACCACCCTCATTGAAATCAAAGAAAAATGGTTCGGTATATTCATCTGTAAGCTTCAACTGACCGTCTGTATCCTCAACCTCATTGGAAACAATCTTGAAATTCTCAACCTCAATGTGTCCGCCGATATTTTCCGCCCAGAACACACACCAGTTTCTTGTTGTTGTTGGCTTCAAATTGTGCGTTCCAAGGTATACATCATCCACATAGACCTTCTGCGTTGCCGCATCCTGATCTATTTCAAGTGTATAACTGTGCCAACTGCTCATATCAGGAACCCGTATCTGTTGATTAGTGTTCAGAGAAGTAAGACAGTTCTCACCGATATAGAAACCCGAAGCATTTACACCGTCTTCAAGCTGAAAACCAAATGAAGTACTGTAACTGTGGACACGCATATTGAAGGTGACCGTCTGTTTAAGAGGCTGGTTGCCGTAGTTAAGGCTGATTCTGCCTACAGACTTAATTGTCGCAAGAGTTCCATCTATTGTTGCATTACCAGTAGCCTTCCAGCCTGCCCAGCCACTATCAGAAGAGCCTCCTCTTATGGCAAATACGTTAATTGTCATCGCCACTGAAAGCACAAGAGTCAATGCACATATAAAAGCAATAAGTTTTTTCATATAGTTTTCCTCCCTACTTCCCGATAATATAAATCTGACTTGCGCGGTTGCCAACATTGACAACAACCTTTGATACATTTTCGGGATCCATATCGTAAGTAACAATGTCATTTGCAGAAGCCTTTTCAACAACAGGATTTCCTTTGACCTCCCTATACTTCCAGTACGATACAGATCCTGTCATATAAAACTCAGTATTGAACTCCGGATCCCAGCCTTCCAAATCATCCGGCATTGACTGAGTGAAGCCCAGAATACCGCCATCCATCGCAATAGGTGTTCCGTAAATCATCTTATATCCAATTGCAAGAGGGTATGTAGCACCCGAGGACACTAAAATTCTGGTCGAACGTTCCGAGTAATCCTTGTCAATGTCAAATGTTTGCTGATATGCAGTAATTTTATTGTTTCTGTCAGTTTCAACGCGGATAACATCACCAATGCTCAAAGTGTCAAAAATCTCTTTTTCCGCCGCATATGTACTTAATACAGACGCAAGATAACCTTCAATAATGTATTTAAGGTCGCCTGTTTCAATATCAAGCTCTGTACGCAAATCTGAAATAATCAAATAGTCTCTTTCTGCATAAACTCCCGATGTTGACGGATTGTAGTATACAAATACAGCACCTGCCATATTTACTTTATTGAGATCGCATATGTCAACTTCATTTGTAGTATAGTTTGTCAACCCCTTATTCCAGTAGCTCTCCGCATCACCTCGGTCAGCAGGAACAAACAGCACCTGTGTTGCACTGTCCACAACAGCAACATTCATTGCCAAATTGTTGGGATCATACAGTGAACGATTATCATTATAATATATAAGCGGAGTGCTGTCGTTCAAAGGGCTGGTGAAAGACTTGTCTTCAGAATTTGCATATTCCTCAGCCTCTGCCACAAGCGTATCAATTCTAATCATCTGACCATTTGCATTAAGTTCATATTTCACAGGCTGTGCAAGAGGATAGTCTGCACTCTGCTTTGAGTTTACTGCAGTACCAATCAGTATACCGGGAATGTCTTCGTAATCCTTTTTCATACCGTCAACATAAATTGCCTTTGCACCTTCATAAATATGTTCATTACCCGACATATCCACCAATCTAAAGCTTATGGTCTTGGAAAAAACTCCGTCAAGTGCCGCATTAATAAGATAGCCGTATTTCGCAGCGCCCGTTTCAGCAATCGCCATAACAACCTCATCACCGTAACCAAAAAGGGTGTAGGTTTTACCTTTTTCAACATCAAGCTCATTCCACCTGGTATAGGTCATCAATTCTGACTTAACTGTATTATCATCTACAAATGTTACACAAGCTTTTTTTTCTATTGGATTAAGAGCTTCGGCAACGATTTTTCTGTACCTCGCATTTGGACTGCTCTGCTTTACCACCAGCATTGTCCCTTTCTTTAAGCGGCTGATATCGATGTCATTGCTACCGGAAATTATTTTTACTTCATCAGCATTTTGAAAAGATAGCTTCTTGTCGTTTTCAATATCATAAAGCGTTTCTTCATCTTCATTAATATTTGAAATGTAATAAAACTCAATACTATCAATCTTCACAACTTCATAGCCGCGCTTGCTGTCATTATCAATAAATGTAACTGTACCAAAATCCGGAACCATTTCCTCATCCGAACAACTGGGGGTCGCAATAGCGTTTATGAGAATGCTCGAATTACTTGTAAGATTAATTAACTTTTCCTTATCATTTTTATCGTAATACTTATATGTTCCATCAGAAAAAGATTCAATATCATTATGTGTCAAAACGAGCACATCATTTTTATCATTTCGATGCATATATCTTATGGTCGAAATTCCGTCGGTTGATTCTTTGTAATAAAAATCAACATTGTATCCAATCATTTCACCCGGTTCTTCCCATAGAAGTGTGTCGTCAACCTTATATTCAACATCATCAATAATTACATTGTCTTTATTAATGACTTCTGTAGCATCAAAAAGATCTGTTCCGGCAACCCCCTCCAAAACTCCATGTCCGTATTTATATTTCTTCAAATGTTCAAGTCCGAGATAATCCTCATCAATCGCATAATTCGCCATTGTGATTCCATCTTTGAATGTTCCTGAAAACGCTTCCTGACGAATTGCAGGGGACATATATGCATTGTAAATCATTCTGAGCACCTGTGCCTGATTGATTTGCTCTGCATCACGTGGAACTCCGTCAAAAATTTTTGTTTTATTAATGGCCGCATTATAGCCCTTAACCGCAATATATGGTTCATACCCCAAAACAGCTAACAAAACCCTCGCCGCTTCCTGCGAAGAAATAGGCTCATTCGCACGAAATTTTTTATCAGGATAGCCCTTCATATACCCGGCTTCAACAACAGCCTTGATTTCCTTATAATACATATGTTCAGATGTCAAGTCACTGAAAAGAGCCTCATAACCTTCTGGTTGTACTGTTTTAAGTCCCGCCATGTTACATGCATACCACGCCATATACCATCTTGATACAATTTCTTCACTTCGAGACGTCATATCCTTAATTTCATCCCATGCCCCTGCTACTCCTGTCATGCCGATAACCGACATCATATTATTGTCAATCCACTGATTTGTCGTGTAATCCTGTTCAGCTGTGTAACCCCAACCATGTGCAGGAATGACAAACAATGATGCAAACATAACAATCGATAAAACAAGTGATAGTATTTTCTTCATCATATTAAATCTTCCTTTCTGTATTAATAAACGGTCATCCATGAATAGGTTACAAAGTCCTTAGTCATATTAAATATATTATAGAACGCAACTGCAGATTCTGCGCGAGTAACCTCCTTTGTCGCATTGAAGTTACCGTAATCATCACCGTTAAGAATGTTTGCCTGCTGAAGAACATATATATCATTAAAGGCATATTCGGGAATTGATGCATAGTCATTGAATATAACCCTTTCTTCAACCGGGGCGAGATTTACACCCTTTACTTTTGCCATACGCAAAATCATAACAGCCATATCAGCTCGTGTTATGTTGTCACCAACACCAAAACGACCATCGCCGTAGCCTTTGACAATTCCTGCTTCATATGCTGCCACAATTGTCTTCGCATACCATGCATCCGGATCCACGTCTGTGAATTCAACTCCTGTAACAGCGTTCTCTTCAGCCTCAAATACTCTAAACAAAAGCGTCAGGAACTCTTCGCGAGTGATTGCATCTCCGGGTCTGTACTTGCCATTACCATCGCCACGAACAAGACCGTATTTTCTAAGACCATTGATTGCATTCTTCGCCCACGAATAGTCAGCAATGTCATTAAATGACTCAACAGGAGCTTCTTCAGGTGTAAGTTTTGTATCAGCTTTTTCTTTGCCAAAATCAATGCCAATGTCAAGATTTGAAACTTTTCCGCCTCCTGAACCGCCACTACCTCCACCATTTGATGGTTTTTTATTGCTGTTATCTGCTAATTCATCCTTAACTGTTTCAACGGCTGTTTCATAGTTCTCTTCAATATCAGACAACTTAATATAATCTTTTGCCGCCATTTTATTGTATACGTCTGCAATTTCAGCATTAGACATGCCAGATGTTAAACCCTTGAGTACCACCCATCCGTTTTCTTCGGCAGTCTTAACCTTGTCACGAATAAGGCTCCATTTTCCAATACTTCCGTTCACCTTCATATTCGCAGCTTCAGTCATTTCGTCAAGGAGTTTGACAATCTTTTCCATTTCCTGAATAATAGCAGCTGTACCAGTTTCACCATTCTTACCACCGACAACCTCCGTTACATCTTCTAGTCCTACATATGTGTCACTATACTTGTTATATACAAATAGCATTGCATGATATACTCTTGCCTTCTTTGCAGAATCAGAGATATCCGCATCGCCGTAAGCAATTGCAGCTTCAACCTTTTCAGTTATACCTAAAATATCACCGTGATTCTTAACAAACTGCTCAAGTGCAGCAGCCTTCGCCTCATCACTAGACTTACTGCTTATTCCTGCAAAATCCGTGAGAACAGATGTAAGTTCTTCTTCACTGTAAAGGTCAAACAACGGAAGCTTATAAGAATTAACCGTTTCACTGCTTATTCTTAGACAAGCCACATTCTCGCCCGCTCTGTATGCCGGGAACTTTTCGGTATCAGGATTAAGAACCAGCTTTGTTGTAAAAGCTCCTGTTCCTTCGGTTTCAATCTGCTTGATAAAAATAAGCTTATCGTCAACGGTAACCGTAAACATAAGTCTATGTGCACCGTTCTTATCAACCTTACCGCTCACTTTCACTACATTTGCCATTGTTTCAACCGACCATGCAGATTCATCAAAATTTGCAAGCGTACTTTCGGTTGATTCATACGCACCCTTTGTCTGTTCCCAGTCAAGCTGTGCTTCATATGCATTGTCAAAGGGATCACAAACGCTTGTTATGCTAAAGAACGTTTCTTCAACATAAGTTTCCACATCTTCGGCTTTTGTATTTCCACCCTTTGCAAATCTCAGATAGAGTGCACGGATATCGGTAAGTGCATGTGTGTCAAATGCACCAATATAACTCTCAAGAACAGTTGTTGTACTTACAGGCTTACCTTCAACAAGTTCCCTGAGATTTTCCCATGCGTCTGCCTTTGCCGCTTCCTTCATTGCATTAAGAACACCTTCTGCTTCTGATACCTTGCCTGCAAGAGTTGCAAGAGTTGCAACTGCATCGGCGTATGTTGTAACATTTGTTGCGTTCTTAACATTGATTTCAGCGAATATTGTCTTCTGTCTGTCGGTATATGCAATCAATGTTTCGTTTTTCAATACCTTTGCATAATTCGCAAGGAACTGTGATACTGCATTTGTTGCTGTTGCTTCGTTGAGTGCCGCAACAGCTCTCTGTTCAAAATCAAGTTCGTCTGCTCTTGCATCGGAAAAAACATTTTTAACATCTGCCATGTCAGCAACTTCTGAAATTGTAGCTACCAACTTTTCATAGAAGGATTCAACATTACCGATTCCCTCAACATTCATTCCTTCAGCCTTCATTGCCGCAATTTTCTTGCAAAAGAAGGTCTCTTCGTCATATTCTGCTTCAAACAGAGCTTTGATTGCCGCGCCGTCTGTCGCTTCATTTGCGTTCTTTAAAAATGCGTTTACGTCTTCAACATATTGTATAAGTGCCGCAATTGCACCGTTCATACCTGCAGCATCTTCTACTGCTGAACAATTATTGTCCGCATATGCCTCAAAGAAGAAGTTCCATTCAGCATTGTTATAGCCAAGGGTTTCCGCGGTGATACCCAATGTCTCGCCATTTTCACTATCAAAGAACGCTTTTGCAGACTCTGCTGAAACAATTGACTTAAATCCGCTGAGAGCACTTGCTTCAAGACCTGCCTGAACATCTGTCAGATCTCTGAAAATTGAATATGCTTCCTGAATTGTGCCAAAATCTTCGCATTTTGCAAATTCTTTGCAAACTGCAATCTTGTTTGATGCCGATCCGAAGCCGAAGGTTGCAGGAGCATTTTTATCCTCAATTACCGCAAGAATTGCTTCTGCCTTTTGTTCCTCTGTACCCTCTGTGCTCTTTGCATTGTTAAGCGCTTCAATAAACATCTCAATATCTGCAAGTGATGCAACAAGTGTTTCTGCTTCAGCAATAACATCACCGCTTGTCATCTTGCCGTAATTCTTTGTGGAATGGAGAAATGCCAAGTTTGCCCAATCGTTATTATCAAGTCCGCTTACGTCAACCTTTGTTCCGTCTTTTTCACCTGCATTATAATATGTAAGATTCGATGCATAATCCGCATAGAAAGCCAAAGCCGCATCACCATTGTTAATCGCCTTGAATGCATCCACAAATGCATCCCATTCAGAACCTATGGTAATATTCAACGCCTTTGGGTTCACCATTGCACCCGAAAGTGTTACGATAATTCCCGTGTCGCCCGACATAAATTCTTCATTTGCATCAAATGTGAGCTTAAAACTTCCGTCATTTGCAGTTGTGAACTGTTTTACAAATACTGTGTTTTGACTGTTATTGCCCTTTGCAATAATTGCAACCGTTGTTCCCTTGTTTGTGTCAGCCTTACCTTCGACTGTCACAAGACTGCCCTTTG
>JAZNLK010000049.1:0-37718 GCA_045579055.1 Clostridia bacterium | reverse complement strand
ATTGTTGTATGATTTTCCTTCACGGTCTACCGATGTGATAAAACCGCCGTATTCCTTGTCAATAAGGTCGCTGTTTTCCCAGAAGGGGATGCAGTCCTCAAGAAGTGCATCGTGAAAATGTTTTTTGTATTTTGCAAAATCTTTCATTATAATTACCTCTCTTACTCAAATTCAACTGTTACTTCAGTAACTCTTGGTGTTCCTGCACCACAGGGAGCGCCAAGTTCAAGCTTATACTGGATGTAGCCTGTCAGGTTGAGTGCGGAAATATCTGCACCGTTTTCAAAGCTTTCTGACCATTCGGCAGTTTCAAGTGCCTCAATACTTTCAGCACAGCGGAACTGGATTTTTACCCAAGTGCGTTTTCCGTTTGTTGCTTCCCAGCTTATTTTTGTTGCCTTTGTCTCTGACTTATAAGCCTCGGAAGTATAATATTCGCTGTCCGAGCGATCCATAATATTGCCCGGGTCAATGGTGCTCATTCCGTGAGGACCTCTGCCTCTGAGACGGGTTGGGTTCTGAAGGTCAAGACCATCGGGCGTTCCCCAGTACACAAATGAATCACAAACGTGATTTCCGTGAGCCTTGTGGGATGCAATGGCAAGGTCAATATATCCGTCACCGTTGAAGTCGCCCGACAATGCTCCTGTACCGGAGTTGGTGGAAATACGCATCAGATTGTTTCTGTGGAATATACCGTCCTCAGAGCCGTAATAAAGATAAGATTCGGCATCACGGGTGCGTATTCCGTAGTAGGATGTGCTGTAAATATCCAAAATTCCGTCATTGTTGAAATCGTTGATTGTCAGGTCATTGGTACAGAAGGATTGAAGCTGGCTTTTGCGATTTTCTGTGAAGCCCTTTTCACTTCCCCAGTAAATAGTTGTGTATGACTCCTTAACCTGAGACTTTTTTGTCCCTGTAAAGCCGCCAAGCACCAAATCAAGATATCCGTCACCGTCAAGGTCGGCGGCATTTGCCGTAACAACACCGTCAGTTGCAAGAGTTTGCATATTGTCGGTGCTGAAGCCCTCAGAACTGCCCCACATAATGAAGGTATGGTCACCATAAAGATTGGGGAGAAGAAGGTCAAGCCATCCGTCACCGTTGAAGTCTGCACAGATGGGGTTTCGCATTCCGCCAAACTGCCTGCGATTTTCACTCTCATCCGGAGGAGTGGGACCACTATACTCGTCCTGAACAGTCAGCCTGAACTTTTTAGCGTTTTCAGGATTGGGACCAAGAACAATTTCCTTTTGATTTTCAATATCTAAGCCCTTTGGATCTCCTTCAATAATATGAAGGGTTCTGTCCGCCAAGCCTGTCCAGATTATGTCAAGATATCCGCTGTGACGGAAGTCGCCGATCACCATACCGTGACCCACATAGGTGTTGAGGGGAAGTCTGTTGTCCTTGTCAAAGCCCTTTTCGCTGTTGAAATACAGCATATTGCCGGGGTCAAGCTCCGGTGCGTTTTCGGCACAGTTTGAAACGAGAATGTCAGGATAGCCATTGTCGGTCATATCCGCAAAAATCATATCAACTGCGGCACAACCGGGAAGAAGAATTTGTCGGTCATTGGAGAATCCGTCGGGGCCGCCAAGGAAAACAGCAACATCCTCAAAGCCCATTTTTGTTTCGCCTTCATGGTTGATAACCGCAATCTGACGTTTGCCGTCGGTGCGTGATTTTCCTGTGATTACGGCACCGGGTTCCAGCACCGGCAAATTCCATGCAATTTCATAGCTTTTGTCCTTTGCAAAGCTGAATACGGGAATTTCAATTTCCAAGTCATTGGGTGTGCTTGCTTGATTTACAAAAAGGTAATTCTTTTCACTATCGCCAACAGCTCCGATAAACAAAGATTTTGATGCACGAACAGGAATTCGTGTTGCCGCATCAAGAGAGTAGTCCTCATCGCCCCAAAGTATAAGAAGGTCGTCGGTCTTGTCCTCGTCGCGGCTTGTTGTGATTGCCACAACAATATCACGGTTTCCGTCATTTTTAAGGTCACCCATACATACGTCCATAACGCCGTTCCAGCTGTATGGATTGCGATAATGTGTAATCTTTTGGGGGTCAAATGCTTCAAATCTAAATTCTTCAACCGGTTGTCTGTCCTTGCCAAAGCTTTCGAAAACAACGGTGTTATCCTTTTCAACACGGAAGGTAACCTTTTTGCCCTTGAAGTCAAGAATTTCAGTATGCCACAAAATCCATCTCGCCAGCTTTCTGCCGGGGGTTGTTGATGAAACACAGAACTCGGTCATATCAACTGTTGTACCGAAATCCGTCTTTCTTTCGGCATTGATTCCGTCCTCACCGCCCCAGTAAACCGTCAGGTGAGCATCGCCGCCGTGCATAACATAAAGGTCGTCAAATCCGTCACCGTCAAGGTCGCCTGCCGCCATGGAGATGGCTTCGATTTCCAAAGTATCGAAAATTGACGGTTCAATTCCAAGCTCCCCGTTATAGAAAATACGAATGTTCTTTTCAGAGGAGAATGCCAGGGATTGCTTTCCCGTACCGTTGAAATCACCTGCCGCAACTGCCAAAGAGTTGGGAACTCGAAGCTCGCAATTGTATTTTTCTGAAAGTCCCTTGTCGGAGGCATAGTAAATCACGGCAGAGGTGTCGGTGTGGACACCGTTATGCTGACAAGCAACAATCAAATCCTCAGTTCCGTCACCTGTTATGTCGGCAAAAATACCTGTGAAGGAGCCGTTTGACGGGAGCTTCAGGGGTTCTTTCTGACCAATTTCGTCATAAATATGTATTTCGGGACGTTCATTCATACTGTGGCTGTTTGCCAACGGCAAATCGAAGTATCCGTCACCGTTTACGTCAAAGTTGCGTATTCTCTGCAAAACTCCTTTTGCAGAAACATAAAGGTTTTGACCTCCGTTTCCGAAAGTACCCTTTCGGAATTCGTCAAATCCTTTTTTTGTCCATTTCATAAGTTGAAATTCCTCCTTTGCCCGGATTTTGTGTATACGAAAATTGTACCAAACAGGGTATATTTTGTCAATGGACTTTACGAAAAATTTTCTGGATTATATAACACAATATTGACAGCTTTTGGTAAAATTTTAACTTTCGAAAGTTTTTCGAAGAAATTACCAAAAAAATTGCTATTTTTTGGACAAGATATTAAATGTTTTTTGCGATTTAAAGAAAAATGTTGAAAATATTGTTGCAAGGTGATATAATCACCTTCGTGAGAGGAGTGGTATGATGGGGAATGTGTTTTTTAAGTCTGATTCTGACAAGTATCTTCACAGTCACTATACGGAAGAAATGCCCAATAACAAGAGTTATTGCCATCACAACAATCACAACGAAATTCTGGTTTTTCTTCAGGGAAATGCTCGGTTTGAGGTGGAAGGCAACAGCTACAATCTCAAGCCTTATGACATTCTTGTGCTCCAGTCCGCAGAGCTTCACAGAATCTATCATCTGGAGCCTGTGAAAAAATACGAGAATTATGTTTGCCACGTTTCTGACTCATTTTTTGTGAAGAACGAATGTGAGGAGTTAAAAACGGTTTTTTTGGCACGTCCTCTGGGAGTTAACAATCTCATATCGGGTGAATTGGTTAAAAACCATTATGTGATGGATATTCTAAAAAAAATGGACGAATATGCCACACAATATGATTCTGTCCCCGAAATTGTTATGAAAAGCAAGCTGATTGAACTGTTGTTTCACCTGAATCAGCTTCACAAGCAAACACTTGCCGGTAGTTATGTCAGCGAAAATGTTCGGGATATCATTCTTTTTATAAACGAAAAAATCGGCGAAAAAATATCACTTGATATCGTTGCCGAGCATTTCTTTATGAGCAAATCACATCTTTGCCATTTGTTCAAGGAACATACGGGGCTTACGGTGAATCAGTACATAAAGCAAAAGAGGTTTATCCGTGTTAAGGAGCTTCGTGCCGAAGGGTTATCACTTACCGATGCTTG
Organism: Clostridia bacterium; assembly: GCA_045579055.1. Classification (GTDB taxonomy): domain Bacteria; phylum Bacillota; class Clostridia; order Monoglobales; family Monoglobaceae; genus SIG440. The sequence continues at coordinate 33,750 of JAZNLK010000049.1, read as the reverse complement.
CATGAAAGCAGGTTTCGGGACGTACTCAAATTTCTATAAAATGTATCTCAATGAAATGGGAAGGGCTCCCAGCGAGGATTTGAAATAACAAAGGCTGTTGCATCGAGCAACAGCCTTTGTTCGTTGTGATTATTCAAATTCCACAGTTACTTCGGTAACCCTTGGTGTACCTGCTCCGCAGGGAGCACCAAGCTCCAGTTTGTACTGAATATAGCCACAGAGATTGAGTGCAGAAACATCTGCTCCGTTTTCAAAGCTTTCAGACCACTCAGCATTTTCAAGTTCCTCAATGGTATCTGCACAGCGAAGTTGCATCTTCACCCATGTTCTCTTGCCGTTTTCGGCAATCCAGCTGATTTTTGTTGCCTTGTTTTTGGTCTCATAAGCCTCGGAATAATAATACTCCGAATCACTTCTGTCCATAATGTTGCCTGCATCGACTGTTGACATTCCGTGAGGCCCTCTGCCGGGGAGTGCGGTATATCTTTCGGTATTGATTCCATCTTCGCCGCCCCAGTAAACAAAGGAATCGCAAACGTGGTTACCTTCCTTTTTGTGGCTTGCAACAGCAAGATCAATATATCCGTCTCCATTGAAATCTCCCGAAAGACAGCCTGTTCCCGAATTGTTGAAAATCCGTTTTTTGTTGTCCTGATAGAAGATTCCTTCCTTTGAGCCATAGTAAAGGGATGCATCCGCATCTCTTGTTCTCACACCATAGTATGCACTTGCGAAAATGTCCAGAACTCCGTCATTGTTGAAGTCTTGAATTGTCAGGTCGTTTATGCAGAATGCAGGAAGCTGGGTTTTGCGGTTTTCCTTGTAGCCGTCCTTGCCGCCCCAGTAGATTGTGATATATGATTCCTTCACCTGAGATTTTTTCAGGCAGGTGAAGCCACCGAGAACTAAGTCAAGATATCCGTCACCGTTCAGATCTGCGGCATTTCCGATAACAACACCGTCGGTTGCCAAGGTCTGACTGTTTTCAACGCTGAAGCCCTCAGGTCCGCCCCACATAATGAAGCAGTTTGTTCCGTAAAGCTGGGGAATGAACAAATCAAGCCAGCCGTCATTGTTAAAGTCGGCACAGAACACGTTTCTGATTCCGCCAAACTGGTTGATGAGAATATTTTCTTCATCGGTATAGTCAGGGTCTTCGTCCTCCTGAGGCCAGGGGAAGGGATTGCATTTTTCAGGATCGGGACCCCACACAAGTCTCTTGGGATTCTTGAAGTCATAGCCATGGGGACCGCCTTCAAATATGTCCATATGTCGGCTTCGGTATGCACTTGTTACCACATCGAGATAGCCTGTGTGGCGGAAGTCACCGATAACACAGCTATATGCGATTATTGTGTCAAAGGCGTCCTTGCGGTCACGGTCGAACCCGTCCTTGCTGCCCCAGAATATTTCACAGCCGGGGTCAAGCCAGGGTGCGTTCTCGGAACAGTTTACAACAAGAACGTCAGGGTTCCCATCATCGTTCAGGTCGGAAATAACCACGTCAACAGCCGCACAGCCGGGGAACATAATCTTGTTGTTGGGGTCAAAGCCATCCTTTCCTCCAAGGAATATGGCAATATCCTCAAAACCCTGAGCCTTTTCGCCTTCGTGGTTGATTACAACGGTCTGGCGTCTGCCGTCTGTGTAGGTCACGCCATTTATAACTCCGTTTGCTTCCCAAGAAGGAATTTCTGCCACAAGGGATTCCTTGCCGGTTTCGTCAAAGCTGAATACCTTTGAGGTCAGCTCATATCTGTCACGCTCGCCGCCCTGACAGGCAAAGAGAACATTCTTTCCATCCTTTTCATAAGGAGAAATTGAAAGAACTCTTGCATATCTGATGGGGATTCGGGTTGCTTTGTTCATATCGTAATCAGTATCGCCCCAAAGGACAATCAGGTCGGTTTCCTGCTCACGGTCGAAGGACATGGCAATTGCAATGTCACAGCCGCCGTTGTTTTTCAGGTCTCCCGTCACAAGGTGGAGGATGCCACGATAGCGGAAGGAATGAACCTTCATCAGCTCTTCATAGTCGAAACAGGTGAAACGCATTTCTTCTTTGGGGGTTCTGCCTTCCCAGCTTTCAAGAATTGCATCAGCCTTTTCAACACGGAAGGTCATAAGCTTTCCTTTTACATTCACTACACTTGTTTTCCAGGGGGACCAGCCGCCCAGAACTCTGCCAGCCGTTGTTGCGCCTCGGATATCAAGCTTTGTTGGAACACCAAAGTCGGTTTTGCGGTCAGGGTTTATTCCGTCCTCACCGCCCCAGTATACTGTCAGACTTCCATCACCCTGATGCATAAGGTATAAATCATCATATCCGTCACCGTCAAGGTCGCCAACCGCCATGGTGAGGCAGGAAACTGGAATATCTTCATAAACGGATGCTTCAATTCCCTGAGGGGTTTGTTTGAAAATGCGAAGGGCTTTGTCGCTTGCAAAAACAAGGGTTTTCTTCCCTGTTTTGTCAAAATCACCTGCCACAACAGCCACCGAGTTGGGAACACGTAGCTCACTGCGGTATCTTTCGGAAAGACCGTATTCACTTGCGTAATAGATAATTGCCGAAACATCGGTATGGACGCCGTCATGTTGGCAGGCAACAATCAAATCCTCTGTGCCGTCACCGTTCAGGTCGGCAAAGGTTGCATCAAAGGTTCCGTAAGAGGGCAAACGGAGTGGTTCTGCCTTCAGGTCATCAAAAACAAATATGGGAGGTCTTTCGTTCATTGAATGACTGTTTGCAAGAGGAAGGTCAAACCATCCGTCGCCGTTTACGTCAAAATTATGTATTCTCTGAAGAACACCCTTGGCGGAAACGTAAATATTCTGTCCGCCGTTGCCAAAGGTTCCTTTGCGGAATTCTTCAAAGCCTTTTTTTGTCCATTTCATAAGTCTGTCCTCCTTAGAGATAAGGAATAATCTCTTTTGCGATAAGTGCCTTATCCTCGGCTGTGGGTTCGCCAAAGGGATGACGGCAAACGCCAAAGTCAAATCCCAACTGGTTGAGAACCTCTTTTTCAGCCTGCATAACACCGATTTTGCAGAGAATGGTGATTATGTGATTTGCAACTTTCTGAATTTTCTGAGCCTCTTCAATCTTGCCTTCATTAAAGAGGTTATAGATGCTCACAAACTTGTCTGCCATAAAGTTATATGTACTTCCGATACCACCGTCAGCACCCATAACAAGTCCTGAAAGGAGCATTTCGTCAAATCCGTTGTAAACAATCTTGTGGGGGAAGTTGGTTTTGCATTGTTCAAGGGTAAAGAAATCGTTTGAAGTATACTTTATGCCCAAGAATCTTTCATCGGATAAGAACTTGCCCATTTCAGCCGCACCCATATTAACTCCCGAAAATGCAGGGAAGTGATAAACAAGCATTGGGAGCTGTGCACTGTCAGCTAAGCGGAAATAGTAGTTCTTGATTTCCTCAAAGGTGAATTTATAGTAGAAAGGTGCAACCGATGAAATTGCATCATAACCCAAAGCCTTTGCGTGCTTTGCAAGGTCTGTTGCTTCGATTTCGTCAATTGAGCCGATATGAGCAATGAGAGTGCTGTTCGGAGCGGTGGATTTCACCACGTCCATAATCTGTTTTCTTTCGTCGGTTGAAAGAAGGAACGCCTCTGCTGTGCTTCCGCCAACATAAAAGCCTTTTACACCTTTGCCAAGACAGAACTTAACCAGCTTTTCAAGCTCCTTTTCGTTTATTTTGTTTGCACCGTCAAAGGGGGTGAGCAGAGCGGTGAATATGCCTTTATATTTGTTCATTTTTGAAAACCTCCATAGTTATTCCATTTTGTTCATTATAATACAAAAAAGTCAATAAGTATATATAAATATTGCTATTTTTTTTACTCCTATTGCTTTTTTGGAAAAAATGTGATATTCTTTATAAGAAAAAGGCAGGTGAGGCACTTGGAAAGCACTGTTATTTGCCACGAGGTGGGCAGGGACGAGCATTTCAAAATATGGCATGCTCTGGATGAACATATGTTTATATACACATATTCCAACGGGGGAAGTATTGTATGCAACGAAAAGATTTATCCCATTGAAAAGGGTACGCTGTGCTTTATCGGTGCCAACAAGTATCATTATACCATGCCTGACGAGCCTGAAGTTTATGACAGAAGCAAGCTGTTTGTTGTTCCCGAAAAATTGGAAAGGTTGCTGAAGGCTCTTTCGGACGAAAGGAAATTCAGCAGATTTTCCCACGGGGGATTGGTGTATTCTGTGATTCCGCCGGAAGAGGCGGAGGAAGTAGAGCATATTTTCGGAGAGCTTGAGAAATACAAAGAAGACCCATACTTTGATGAGGTTGTGCTGGCCTGCTGTATGAAGCTTATTGTTATGATAAGCCGCAATTCCATTGAACATATTGCTCCTGTGGTCGGCGCGGTTAACAAAGCCATTGATTATATAAACAGCAATATTTTCAGAGATATGACCATAAACGAGATATGCAGTGCAATTCACATAAGCAAGTACCATTTTTGTCGTAGATTCAGAGAACACACCGGGATGACGGTTATGAACTATATTCTGAAAACCCGTGTTGTTATGGCAAAGAACATTTTGCTCAGCGAAAAAGCATCGGTTTCGGACATAAGTCACCGTTGCGGTTTCAGCAGCCTTTCATATTTCTGCCGGATATTTAAAGAAGAAACGGGGCTTACCCCCTTGGAATACAGAAAAAGGAACAGTTCATTATAACGGACTGTCCCTTTTTTTGTAATTTGTTCTTTTGGATACTATTTTTCAGAATCGGTGGATATCTTTTCCTTTGTGATTTTTGTTCCGTCATTGACGTAAAGCGTGATTATTTCGTCGTGCTGGAAGTCAGGCAAGGCGTCCTTTCCGCCGAACCATAACCGCAACGGACATTTGCCGGTGGTAAGCGCTGTTGCAGATTTGGCGGTGGTGTGAGCATACTGGTGCGGAGCAACGAACACCTCGCAACCCCGGGTAAATGATGAAGCCGATTCGCCGTGGTATACCATAAGCACCGAGACATATTCGTCACTATCGTTGATTGCAGTTATGTTCCAGGTGGCTTTTTGGGTTTCATCGTTGAATTCATAGCCGTCCAGAACGATTTTTACTGCGTCTTTGTTGTAAATCTCTGCATCACCGGGGATATAGGGTTCCGGGTTTCCTGCCTTTGTGAGGGTGATGGGAACCCAGACAGATTCAGCAGGTGTATCGTAGAACCCCACATAAGATACACCGGGGTACAGTTCCAAGAGGCATGATATGCTTTCTATGGAGTCAATTCTTTCTTCATTAAGAGCGGCTTTGTTTAATTGAATTTTTGCATAGGTCTTATCATATGCATTCATATGGAGCCTTTCGATGCCGTTGCCATAAGTTTTTCCGTTAATGCAGTACAAATTCAGCAGGACACTTTGCTTAGAGGAAGTCAGGTTTTCGGCATAAAGATACAGTTCTCCGTTTTCTTCTTCATTTTTGCCGAAACAGATGAGCTTGATGCGTATGTTTTCATTTTCAAAAAGAACCTGTTCTTCCGCCAGAGCATCCATAAACGGTGCGACGTTGAAGGTTTCGTCTTTCACATACAGGAAGATTGGCTCGGTGTCGGTGAAAAGACGGTCGCCCAAATATTCATCCCAGCACAGAGTGAAGGACAATGCATCGTTGGTCAGTCGCTGGCTTGGGGTGATTTTACAATGCATACGTTGATGTGCCCCGACGCTGTTTTTACTTAAATTAAATGAATAATTGAAGTTTTTGTCGGTGGCATTGCCAAGCGAAATATTTTTGTCGGTGTCGTTGATAACTGTCAGATACCAGACGGGGATGGGTTCTATGCCGGTGGTCGAAGACATTTCGTAGCTTCCCAATTCATATGTAAAGTCATCAACGATAATCTTTACACCGTTCTTGCCAAAGACGATGTTGTCACCGGGAATATATGGGGCTGGGCTGCCTGATTCCCTGAGCACTGCCGAAACGCGGGCGGTCTCGGCGTTGTTGCGTGATGCCTGATATGCTTCTATGTCGAAATCAATACTTTCTATTGAAGTTATACCATTGTCTTTAAGCAAGCTGTTGTTAATGTATAAATTCTTATATTCCATGGTTCCCGGATTCAACTTGAAATCACAGCCGTAGCCCAAGGTGGTTCCGTTGACGGCAACAAATGGAACACGGAGATTCTGAATTTCTGATGACAGGTTTTCACAGTACAGCCAGGCATATGAGTCGGAATAATTGTTTTCACCGAAGAACAACAGTCCCAGACGGAGGTTTTCGTTTTCCCACAGAATCTGTTTTTCGGCAAGTGCTCCTAATGTGGGGTTCAGGGTCAGTTCCTGATAACCTGAATCGGCAAAGCCTATGACAGCATCTCCTGAAATCACAATTCTTACAGGTTGTTCCTTGATGTAGTAAAGGGATGAGTCTGTGCGAATGGACAACTGGCCTTCAATTGAATCAACCTTATCAATCAAGCCCAAAGAGAATTCTTTTTTGAAATCCAATTCATCATTGGCCGTGGTAGTTGTTCCGGGAGTGGATTTGGCGCTCAGCTTATAATCAAAAATATTGTTTGTAACGAGGTGACCATTGATTGTTTTTACGTCGAAGTCCACGGTTACCGGAATATTGCTGGCGTTTTCCGCTTCAAGGAGGTAGCAGGGATGGTTTTCGGAGTTAACACCTTTTTTCAGGTATACCGAAACTCCATTGCATTGGGTTAGCTTTACTCCTTCGGCAGAATTCATCTGAATTTGCCGTAAAGAGTCCTTGTTTTCTGCAAGCATTATAACAGGCTCTTCCGCATAGTAGAGCAGCTCATCGAACCAGTAATCCATAATATGAATTTTCATGGGGACTTCTTTCGGCAATGAAGAAAGAGCAGGACTTTGATATTTAAAGGTCGTATTATGTTTCTGATTAGGACCCACCTGACCATTGTCACTTGATATTCCGTTAAGTACAGAGAGGTTATCCTCGGCATCGGTGGTATAAATCTGAATACCGAAGTCATTGTTGTTTTCAACCGTTACGTACCAAAGTGCCGATGAATCGGTGCTTAAATTTATCCTATAGTCAGTGACGGTGATGCGGATGTTGTTTTTGTCATAAATAACCGTGCCGTCGGATGTGGGTTGCATAAGGGCTTTGACGGATTTCTTCAGGGCTACGGGGAGCCACAGGTGCTTGTCGGGAATTTCAAAGAAATTGTGATTTTCCCAACGGGATATGTCAAAGCAGGTTTTCAGAGTTTCAATACCCAAAATGCCCTGACTTGTTATACTTGACTGATGAATGTCAATGAAATCATACTTGACGCATCCCACAGGCAAAGTAAGGAGTTGACCAGAGGTCTCAACGGTGTGACCGTTTATTTCAACTCCGTTGGGGGCGATTCTTAGCGGAACGTCAGAAAGGTTTTCGTATAAGACGTAGTAGCCTTCGTCAAAATCGGAAAATTTCCCAAAGTTCATAAGGGTTATCCGAACATCATCATCTTCGTGCAGAACCTGTTTGTCTGCCGATGCACCCAGGAAGGGGTCGGCTGATGTTATTGGCGTATATTTTTGGGCGAGCTTGATGCGTTCAACATCGGGGGCAATATTCACCCATACCTTTGCTCTGTTCAGCAGGGTTTCGTTATCCCCGCTTATTGTTGCGTAGCCTACGATTTTGTCAATTTGTTTCAGAGCGGACATCTCGACTGCTTCACGATAATATAATGATAGCTGTGATTTTGCCTGACTTTTTGCGGGAATGTTGAAAATAGAAGTCTGTACATAAATGTTGCCGTTGAACACTATATCATCAAGCTTTACATCTACATTGAAGTCGTTGCTGTTTGTTGCAATTAATTCATATGCGGAGTTGAGTTTGACCGACACACCGTATTCGTTGAGAATTTCAACTTCGGTGCCGGATGTCCAATCAATGTTGAGAGTTTTGGCTGAAACAGTGGTTGCCTCATCGGAATCATCCGCCGGAGGCGAAATCTGCAACATTTCGGAACAGTATTTGTTGCCCTGAGTATCGGTGATTTCGAATATCAGATAGTAGTTGTCGCCTTCCAGCGGAGCATAAACAAAGTTGAAGCCGTCTTTTCGGAGCATTTCGTAGCCGGTTATCTGGTCACGACCCAGCCACTTGTCAAGGGGACGTACCAAGCCGTTTTCGTATCTTGTCAGATTTCTGTGGTTGAAAAACAGAACGGTGAACATATCCCAGTCGTTGAGATCATACTCGTCACTTTTGCCGCCCACAAGCTCGTTGGATTTTGTTTGCTTGCGATATGGCAGAACAGCGGTGGTGGTGAGTTCCTCGGTTTTGTTGTTCAATGCAAGCTGAATATCAAGAGCGGCAGTTTCGTCGGTAAGGAATTTGCGTCCTGAAGCAATTACCGAATACCTCGTCGTGTCGCCAACGGTATCGTGTTCCTCGATTCCGGGAAGAATCCGGAAGCCGAAGTTATCTTCGATGTGAATGGCTTTTCCGTTGAAATCCGCATAAAGAATACCGTCACGATTCACCACGTTTTCGGATGAAATCATAGGGTGATACAGACTGGATGCGTTTTTTTGGAGTATATAAATCTTTGCATCAGCAAAGCTTTCCTGCTGTTTTGGGGAGAGTGGGAGCATATATGTTCCCGCAATTTCGTTGCTTTTGTTGCTTAGCTCCCCAACCTTTTGAGGAGTGGGACTTTGTTCGTATTGGTCAAGGTTATCGTCACTTAGCCAGGTTTCCTGATACTTTGAGAGGTATTCGCCGTAGCTTGGGAATATGGCAAGCTCAGAATAGATGTCACGCCAGCTTTTTTCGTAGTGATATTTGTTATAGAAGGGGTAGTAGATTGACATTCCGCAACAGCCTGTTGTGTTTGTGTTGTTTTTCAACACCATATTTCCCAAAGCTGTTTTCAGGGCGGATGCTTCATCGGGATAAACGTCTTCAAGTTGACTTGCCATATCATTAAGGTCAATCAGGTCATATTCCGAACCAGTGCTGGCTCTGCCCAGGGCACGGGTCGAAACACGCTTGCGTGCAAGGGTGTTGTAGTTGGCGCCGATATCGGCAGAGGCTTTTGTGAAAAGGGCATTGACGGTTCTTTCAAGCTCTGCCGCATTGGAAAGATTTATGCAGGCGAGGGTTGTATCCCTGTTTTCATAGCCCTTCTTTTCATAGTATTCGTTGCAGGCGGTCATATATCCGTCAACAAGCGCTGAAAGAAAGCTTTCGGTGCTTGTTGTTCCGAAACTTCCGAATACGTCATAGTTCCAGCCGAAGGAGGGTTCAACCTCCTGGGATGCAACAAGATATTTTGCATAGTCATCCCAAAGGCAGGTGAGTTCTGCCGATGCCATAAGGCAGGCGTCAAAGCCCACCCATTCCAGCTTGTTCTGATGTCCGAAAGGCGAGGCGGAAAGTGCCGCACGCATTTCGGAAAGTGTCAGGGAGTCGTTGTCGAAGAGCATATCCTTTCCGTAGCCGATAACAGGACCGTTTCCGTGATTCCACATAACCAGTGAGTAGCTGTCGGCAGGATAGTTTTTGACGGCATAGTTAAGAAACTCAAGAAGGCTTTCGGAAGTGCCCATAGAGGAAGAGGGCATTGCGGCAACAGCCTCAAAGCCTTTGTTTGTCAGATGGAGAATGGTGTTGTTCTCTTTGGCTAAGTTGTCATTGTGCCAATGGGGTGAGCCTCCGGCATAAACCACAACATTTACGGAATCTGTGTCTATTCCGCTGTTTTCCAGTTCCACAAGGTCTTCTGTCCCTGCGCCTGAACGTGATTCCAGGTCTGAACCAATCATATATATGAGAAGGGTTCGTTGTTCATCGCTGTGGGTGCCTTTTTTCGTCCCGTTCTTGCTGCCGTTTTTCTTCGATGTCTGACCCATTGAAGCAGACTGCTTGCCGCTTGGTGCGGTTGACAAAGATTCGGAATTATTCAGATATATAAGTGCAAATGTTGTGAATGTTGCCACCAGAACACACGCTGCAATTATTGTCAGAATACGTTTTTTCATTGAAATTTCTCCCGGTTTTTGTAGAAACATATATAGGTTAAATATACCATATGGGACAGTTTGTGTCAAGAATATGAAAGACCAAGCTTGGTTTCGGACAAGAAAAAAGGCGATGCCGGAATATGTTAGTTCGCATATTGAGACATTCGCCTTTTTGTTTAATAGATGTTGATTTGATTACTCAAAGTCAACCGTTACCTCTGTCACCCTTGGTGTTCCGCAACCACAGTATGCACCAAGTTCCAGCTTGTACTGAACATAGCCTGTGAGATTGAGTGCCGAAATATCAGCTCCGTTTTCAAAGGATTCTGACCATTCTGCTGTTTCAAGTGCTTCGATAGAATCTGCACATCTAAGCTGAATCTTCACCCATGTCTTCTTACCGTTTTCAGCAACCCAAGAAACCTTTGTTGCTGATTCTTCAGTTTTGTAGGCTTCTGAATAGTAATATTCGCTGTTTGAACGGTCGGTGATGTTACCGATGTCAACAGAGCACATTCCGTGAGGACCACGGCAGGGAAGTTTTGTGTATCGTTGCTCGTTTATGCCGTCTTCACCGCCCCAGAATACATAAGCATCGCAAACGTGGTTTCCGTATGCCTTGTGAGATGCAACCGCAAGGTCAATGAAGCCGTCACCGTTGAAGTCACCTGCCAGACATCCGCAACCTGAATGGTTGAAAATATCCTGAAATACGGTTTCGTGGAAGAAACCATCTTCGGTCTGGAAATAAAGCTTTGAGTCAATATCACGGCAACGTCCGTTTGCATAAGCCGTTCCGTATATGTCAAGTCTGCCGTCACCGTTGAAGTCATGAATTGTGAGAGCATTTGAACAAGCTGTTTTCAGTTCTGTCTTTCTGTGTTCCTGATAGCCATCGGGACCACCCCAGTAGATAACAAACTTACCGTATTCCTGAGCGAAAGTGTGCTTCTTTGAAAGGTGGCAGGAACAGATGAGGTCAAGATATCCGTTGCCGTTGAGGTCAGCCGCATTTGCAGCGGAAATACCGTCTGTTGCGATTTCCTGCATTCTGTCATTGCTGAAACCATCAGGACCACCCCAGAAAATGAATGAACGGTCGCCAACAATTTCCGAAACGAACAGGTCAAGCCAGCCGTCACCGTTGAAGTCAGCCGCAAAGAGCCAGCGAGTAGTATTGTAATTCTGTTTTACTTCGGGGTCATAGAATGCACCCTTTTCGTGGTGTGTTATAAAGTATTCATAAGGAACACCGGCAAACTTTTCCATATATTCCTTATGCTTCGGGCCCAGGGCAAGAAGCTTGGGATGCTCAAAGTCATAGCCATCGGGACCGCCCTCAAAGATTTTGATATCGGGAGTTCCAAGGCTGCCTGTGATAATGTCAAGATAGCCGCTCTTTCTGAAGTCACCGATTGTGCCGCCGTGGGGGTTCTCGCCTTCGATAAAGTGTGTTTTGTTGTTCACGGTGTCAAAGCCATCGGGACTGTTCCAGTAAACAACTGGGCCGGGCGAAAGCATTGGTGCATTCTCTGCACAGTTCATAATAATTACATCAGGAGTTCCCTTGTCTATGAGGTCAACCATAAAGGTATCAACTGCCGCACAAGAGGGGAATGCAAGCTTTCTGTCGGCATTATAGCCGTCTTCGCCTCCGAGATAAATCCAAACTTCTTCAAAGCCAAGCTTGTTTTCGCCTTCGTGGTTGATAACCGCCATCTGGTATCTGCCGTCTGTGAAGGATTTTCCGCTGAGCATACGAACAGGCTCGTGTGACGGAACACGGCGAACTTCGGTTGCGTTGCCGTCCTTGTCAAAGCTGAATATGCCTGTTTCAATTGTTAACTCATGCATATTTGTTGTCTGTGAAACAAAGAGATAATTCTTGCCGTCATTTCCCCACTTGCCCACAGACAGAGCCTTTGCGGCACGAATGGGAACAAGACATGCCTTTTCAAAGGAATAGTTTTCCTTTTCCCAAAGGACAATTGTGTTGTCAATTTTGTCGAAATCTGTTGCAACGGAGATAATGATATCAGAGCTTCCGTCGCCTCGGAGGTCTCCTGAGGTTGCGTGCATTGCACCGCCGCCAAAGAACATATAGTCACACATTCTTTTCTTTTCAAGGGGTTTTTCCATACATTTAATGCGGATTTCCTCAACGGGCTGACGGTCAGCGCCGAAGGATTCGAATACTGCGTAGTTATCCTCTGCACGGAAAGTGAGAACCTTGTCTTTTGTTGTCACAACATTACATCTCCAGGGAACCCAACGGAAGAGGTTTCTTCCGGCGGTTGTGGAGGTTGCACGGCTGTCGTCCAGGGCTGCAGGCTTGCCGAATATAGTCTTGCGTTCAGGATTGATTCCGTCTTCGCCGCCCCAGAAAACAGCTACCTCACCTGTTCCCTGAAGGATAACATAAATATCGTCATAGCCATCGCCGTCAATATCTGCCGAAGCAATTGAAACTGCCGCAATGTCCAGCTCTTCGAACTTGGATGCTTCAATTCCGTGGGTGTCCTGATAGAACACACGGAGCTTCTTTCCGCAAACAAAGGCAAGAGCCTTTTTGCCGCAGTTTTTGAAGTCACCTGCCGCAACGCCAACTGCGTTGGGAGCACGGAGTTCCATTTTGTATTTTTCGGAAAGACCGATTTCCGAACCGAAGTAAATGATTGACGAAACATCAGAGTGAACACCGTTGTGCTGGCAGGCAACAACCAAATCTTCAACGCCTCTGTCATAAAGGTCAACAAAGATAGCGTCAAAAGAACCGTTTGAGGGCAGCTCAAGGGGCTTTTCCTGACCCACTTCGTCATATATGTAGATGTTGGGTTTTTCGTTCATTGAGTGGCTGTTCGTGATGGGAAGGTCGGGATAGCCGTCACCGTTTACGTCAAAGTTGAAAATTCTCTGCAAAGTACCCTTTGCTGATACATAGAGGTTCTGTCCGCCGTTCCCCATTGTTCCCTTTGAGAACTCAGCAAAACCTTTTTTTGTCCATTTGCTCATAACAAGGACTCCTTTTTTGTTGGATTTATTATCCAATAAATCCGTATTTTTTACACAAGGTCATTTTAGCAAAAGATACCTCAAAAGTCAATGAAATAAGGCAATAAAGCAATATTTTCAATGTTTTCAGCAAGATATGCAATATTGTTTCGAGTAAAAAATAAAAAGTGTCATCCTGAACGCATTGAAGAATCTTTTTGCTAACGAAGATTCTCCGACTTCGCTCAGAATGACACACTCTTACATTGATGACACTTTATATTTTCTTGGAATTAACCTTTCAAAAGGTTCAAAACTTCCCCTGCGGACATTCCTCCAACGTGTCTTTGAACCTCCGCGCCTTTTTTGAAGAGAATAACAGTGGGTATGGACATAACCCGATATTCCATTGCAATTGCTTCCGCTTCGTCAATGTTGATTTTTGCAATTATTGCTTCATCGCCGATTTTTTCTGATACCTTTTCAAGAATTGGTGCAAACATCTTGCAGGGCATACACCAGTCTGCAAAAAAGTCTACCAGAACAGGCTTTTCGGCACTTTCGATTGTGGATTTGAAGTTTTCTGCTGTTAAATGTAATACGCTCATAGTTGATTCTCCTTTTTCTTTAGTTTTTCAAATTTGATATTATATATTCGTTAAATTTCAATTTCAAGAGATACCGGGCAATGGTCAGAACCAAAAATATCAGTGTGGATTTTTGCTTCTGTAATACTGTCCTTGAGGCTGTTTGATGTGATAAAATAGTCAATTCTCCATCCTGCGTTCTTCTCTCGTGCCTTGAAGCGGTAGCTCCACCAGGAATAGATGTCTATGCTATCTGGATAAAGGTGGCGGAAGCTGTCGCAGAAACCACTTTCAAGGAGAACGGTCATTTTTTCACGTTCTTCATCGGTGAAGCCTGCATTGCGGCGGTTTGTCTTTGGATTCTTCAGGTCAATTTCCTTGTGTGCCACATTAAGGTCACCGCAAAGGATAACAGGTTTTTTGCTGTCCAGAGCCAACAGGTACTCTCTGAAATCTGTTTCCCATTCCATTCGGTAGTCAAGCCGTGCCAGCTCGTTCTGAGAATTGGGAGTGTAGCAGGTAACGAAATAATAATTTTCAAACTCCAACGTGATGACCCTGCCTTCGTGGTCGTGCTTGTCAATTCCTATTCCATAGTTTACGTTGATAGGTTCAACCTTTGAGAATACGGCAGTCCCCGAATAACCCTTTTTGTCGGCACTGTTCCAATACTGAAAATAGCCCTCTGTTGGAACTTCTGCCTGACCTTGTTGCATTTTGGTTTCCTGTAATGCAAATATATCCGCATTGAAGTTATTGAATATTCCCATGAAGTCTTTTTCAAGACAGGCTCTCAGTCCATTTACGTTCCATGATACAAATTTCATTGGAATCACCTCCCTATGGTTTTAATATACCCTATTTTGATGAAAAAGTCAATAAAAGAAGCTCCCGACGTATGCGGGAGCTTCTGCTAAAAGGAGTGGTTATTTTGCAATTACAAGCTTTGTTGCGTTTGTGATGGGAGGAAGGCTCTTTGTCATTGCTTCCGAATGCTGGATTTCAGCAAGTTCTGCACCCTTTTCGATTGCATCGAATGTGAGAGCATTGCCGTCTTTGTCCGTGATAACGGTTTCGTCTGATACGTTGAGAATAAGGGGCATTTTCATTTCTTTGCTGAATACTGTGATTGTTTTTGCTTCGGCATCCTTTGCCATAACTGTTGTTGTAGCCTTTGCTTCAGCAACCTTGATGCTTACTGCGTTTGTTATGGGAGGAATGCTCATTGTCATAAAATCTGCATATTCAACTTCGATATCCATACCAACTGAAAGGGCATCTGCTGTGATTTCTTTGCCGTCTTTGTCTGTGATTACGGTTTCGTCCGCAATGTTTACAACGACGTCACTGTTCTTTTCTGCATCAAAGATGGTGATTGATGTAACGCCGTCTTCAGACTGGTTCTTTTCAAGAATTGTTACTGCGGTTGATTCGTTTTCAGCCTTTTCTTCTTCGATTACGCCAAGGAACTGAATCTTTACTGCGTTTGTCATGGGAGGAATGCTCATTGTCATAAAATCTGCATATTCAACACGGATTTCTGCGTTTTCAACAAGAACGTCTGCTGTCAGGGTGTTGCCTTCTGCATCAACAATTGCTGTGTCTGCTGTGATGTTAACAACAACTTCTTCGCCTCTCTTGCTGTCCATTACGGTGATTGAAAGGTTGCCTTTTTCGTCGGTTATTTTTTCAAGAACCATTGCTCCAACACTGTTGTCGATTTCGGCTGTTACGTTGATGTCACCGTTGTCTTCAATTGCGAAGTCCTTCTTGAGGATTTCGTCAATGAATCTCACGGGAACATATGTTTTGCCGTCTTTAAGAACAGGCGAGCTTCCCAGCTGTATGGGAGCAGTTCTTGCAAAAGTATAGCCGTCAGCTATGGGTGAGAATGTAACGTAAAGGGGCATATCAACTACTGTTACCATCCAGTTGTCATTGTCCCACTGAACTTCCATTCCAAGACCTTCGCAGAGCGCACGAACAGGCACAAAGGATTCGCCGTCAACTGTGAGAATTTGTGCATCCTCAATTTTGTTTCCGTTGATTGAGAGTGTGTCAATGTCGGTGTTTGCTGCGAAAGCAGCTCCTGTTGAGAGGAGTGTTGCGGCAAGAACGCCGGCTGTAATTTTTCTGAATTTTTTCATTTTTTTAATTCCTTTCTTGTTTGAATTTTGTTTTTGTTTTTTGTCGTTTACATACATAATACCTTTTAGCCGGGCAAAAGGTTGCAAAAAGTTTTAAAAATTTTTTATTTTTAATAATATTTAAAAAGCTCTGCGGCGAAAGTGCCGCAGAGCACGGGCTTGGACAGATTCAAACTGCCCCAAAAATTTTTTTGTTTTATGCCGCCGGTTCAGAAAACGGAAGACTTTCGGTGGGGGTGCTTGTAGGTTCGGATGTGGGATTACTGTTTTCGTTGGAAGGTTCCGTATCGCTTTGTTCACCGTTTTGCTCATCGTTTTGTCCGTCGTTTGTGTCGCCTTCGGGTTCTTCGGAGGGTTCCTCCTCGTTACCTTCGTCCTCCTCACCCAAATGGTCTATGCGGCATTTGCCTTTGGGCAAATTGTCGGAATCAAACCAAAAAGCTGATTTGTTTTCGCAGTTTTCTGTTGCCAGAAGTCCTGATTCATTGCAGTAGCTGGCGGAGGTGATTCCTGAAGGAACAGACGGAGCCGTTATCATAACCTTGTCCTTGTTGATTTCGGTCATAACCTGTCTCCAGACCGGAATGCAAGGGTTGCCCGAAGCCACAATGGGTCGGGGGTCGTCATAGCCGTACCATACTGCTGCAACATAATGAGGTGTGTAACCCACAAACCAACGGTCGTGGTTGTCGGAGGTGGTACCGGTTTTTCCTGCGGTATACATTCCCGAGGGGAGACCTGCGCCGCCACCTGTACCGGATGTTACAACTTCGTTAAGCATACGGCTCATAACGTAGGCGGTTTCTTCGCTCATTGCGTTTGTGTATGAAGGCGAGTCTTCAACAATAATTCTTCCGCTGGCATCAGATACGTATTTTATACTGTAAGGACGGCTGTACAACCCTTCGTTGGCAAAGGGTGTGTATGCCGCTGTCAGCTCAAGGGGTGAAATACCGTGAGTGAGACCGCCCAGTGCCAAAGAGGAATATCCCAGGTCGGACAACACCTTCCCGTTTGCGGCGGTTTCGCTCTGAACCAAAGTTGTTATGCCAAGCTTTTGGGTCAGGAAGTTATAAGACTTGGTTGTTCCCAGCTCGTCAAGGACAAAAACGGGAACTGTGTTCAGTGACTGTCTTAAGGCATATCTGACCGTCACAGGCCTATCAGTAAAGGTTCTGCTGTAATTGTGGGGAATCCAGCCGTTGTAATTTACGGCTTGGTCGATATATACATCTGCGGCATTGATTATGCCTTCTTCCATTGCAGGAGCATAAACCGCAATGGGTTTTATGGTTGAACCCGGCTGACGTCGGCTCTGGGTTGCTCTGTTCAGCACAAGGTTGCCGTCTTTCTTGCCTATACCGCCAATAAGACCTTTGATTTCGCCTGTTCTGGGTTCCATAACCACCATTGCTGACTGAACGGGCTTATCGCCTGAGTGGTTGGGAAAGTTGGCTGTGTTTTCGTATACGTCTTCCATAGTCTCCTGGACGTGGGGGTCGATTGTTGTGACAATTTTCAGACCGCCGGAGTATACCATTTTTGTTGCCAGGGTTTCGGAATAGCCTTTGCCGGTCAGATTGTCAGTGAGTTCGGTGATGACGTGGTCAACGAAATAGGAATTAATGTTATCAGAATCCTCTTCGGTGTCATCGGAACTGCCGAAAACCAGCTCCTGAGCTATGGCTTCGTTGTATTCTTCCTTTGTTATATACTTGAGCTGAAGCATTTTCTTGAGAACAATTTCTTGTTTTGCTTTGTTATTCTCAGGATTGATGATTGGGTCATAATAGGTGGGATACTGCGTTATGCCTGCAATTGAAGCACATTCAGCCAGTGTCAGTTCATTGACCGGTTTGCCGAAGAACTCGTGGGACGCTGCCTGAACGCCGGTACAACCCTGGGACAGATAGATGGAGTTCATATAAAGCTCAAGAATCTTGTCCTTGGAAATTTGCTTTTCAAGGTTGACAGCCTGAGAGATTTCACGTATTTTTCGGGCTGCGGTTTGCTCGGTGTCACCGGTCAGGTTTTTCACTAACTGCTGGGTTATGGTACTTCCACCGAAAGAGGTGGCTTTTCCGGTGATTTTGTTTCCTAAGTATGAGAAGAAGGCTTTGACGGTTCTTCCCAAATCCACGCCTGAGTGAGAATAGAAGCGCTGGTCTTCAATTGCCACAAAAGCATCCTTCATATCCTGGGGAATGTTCTCAAAGTCAACCCATACCTTGTTCTGCTCTGCGGTCAAGGTCACATAAAGTTGCTCAGTGCCTTGCTCGTCAACATAGTATATCTGCGAGGAGGCATTGCTGGTCAGTGCGGGAATATCCAGGTTTTCCACACCCCCGAAAACACCCATAATAGCCGCTATGAAAACGCCCACAAGGATAATTACACATATTACCGCTGTTATGGAAAAGGCAATCAGAAATTTAATAAGGTACGGTTTGTATTTCGCAAAATCCATATTTGAATCCCTCCCACCTTTGATGGTGTAAAATGAAACACTGTATTCTTTTTTGCAGGTATAAAACCTGAAAATTTGTTGACACTTAATAATGTAAAGAATATGCAGAAATTACTCCAAAATGAAATCACTGACATTTGTTTCAGGAAAGGTAGTGTGTGTTATGTTGAAGACTGCTGCAAAAATCTTTTTAATTTTTGTTTTGTTGGTATCGGTTGCTGCCGTCACAGGCTTTGTGACTTATAATCTGACAAAGGGAATTGCTGAGGATGACGGCGAAACCGTAGTCCGTCAGGTTTCTGCCGAGGCTGTTCCTGAGGAAGATATGGTTGCGGTTCCCGTGGACGACATAGGGGAGGAGCCTCCGGAGTCGGAATACTATGTTGTGCGTCTTGAAGGCACAACTTTGGGAATTTATGTTGCCGCTGACGGAAAAGAAGAGTTTTTGTACCACGCAGATGTTTACAAAAACAATCTGTCAGCAGATGACCTTAAACTTCTTCAGGATGGTGTCAGGCTTATGAATATCTCGGAACTAACAGGGTTCATCGAAAATTTCACAAGCTGAAAAAAGGACAGAAGCCCCCGATTCACCCATATTTTAGCATAAAGTTGTTTGAATGTCAAGTTGCCGCCCTTTTCGGGGGCATAAGAGTGTTGAAAAACAATGTCTGAAAACAATCTGAAAGGAGTGCTTTTATGCGTTTTGGTGCAAGAACCGACCTTGCCGTTGAAGCCAGGGAGATGTGCTTTGAAAGCGGAATGGTCGAAACTGAAATACAAGGGGTTGAGGCCACCGAAGAAACCTGTGAGGGGATTCACGTAGTTCGTGTCAGCGTGGTTGACGAGACGGGGGAAGAAAGCCTCGGAAAACCGTGTGGAAAGTATATAACGGTTGATATAGAGGACAACGGAAATCCCGAACAGGAACAGTATGAAGCGGCGTGCAGGGTGTGTGCCCGAGAGCTTGCGGAGCTGATTGGAGAGAAAACCGACGGAACTGTTCTGGTTGCAGGCTTGGGGAACAGAAATATAACTGCTGACGCGGTGGGCCCCAAATGTGTGCAGTCAGTTTTGATTACCAGACATTTGCTGGAATATATGCCTGAGGAAATTGACCAAAGGCTCAGGTCGGTGTGTGCTGTTGCTCCGGGAGTTCTGGGGATTACCGGAATTGAAACAGGGGAGATTATTAAAGGGTTGGTTGAAAAAATAAACCCGTCGCTGGTTATTGTTATTGATGCTCTTTGTTCACGGCGGATGGAGAGGATAAATCGGACGATTCAGATGACCGATACGGGTATTACTCCCGGTGCCGGGGTGGGCAACAAAAGGATGGCAATAAATCAGGAGACCCTGGGGATTCCTGTTATAGCAATCGGTGTGCCTACGGTGGTTGATGCGGCAACAATAGCCGGGGATACCATAGATTTGTTGATTGAAAACCTTCGGGCAAATGCGGAGGAGAATCAAAATCTTTACAAAATGCTTTCTGTTCTGGCAGAGGAAGACAAATATTCAATGATTAAGCAGGTGCTTACTCCCGCTTGTGGTGATTATATAGTGACCCTGAAAGAGGTTGATACCCTGGTGGAAAAGGTTGCGGATATTATTGCAAACAGTATTAATATTGCTGTTCATCGTGGAATCACCTTGGCGGATGTGGATAGGTATAAATAAAAAGAAAAAAGAATAAAGAATAAAGAATAAAGTCCCCTATAAAAACATTGACGGGATTTGTGAATGAAATAAAGGGATTGTAGCAAAATGTTTTTTCGGGACATCCTAAAGGCTGTCCCTCTACATATATAATATATGTGTTGAATTTGCGATACAATTTGTAGGGTTCGGCGATTTTCGATGAACCGTTCTGTTGCATTTTGTTACAACCCCTTGCGTTACTTTTTATTCAAATCCTTGACAAGTAACAACAGATGGTCTGCTTGTTCAGGGGTAAGCTTCTCGATTTCTGAATTTAACTCCTTTGTTTTGTATGGTAACAGAATTTTTTCCTGGTTAAAAAATTCTTCGGGAGTGATGCCGAAGTATTCGCAGATATAGAAGAAGCCTGTCATTGATGGAAGCGTGCGTTTGTTTTCTATTTTATTTATATAACTTTCGCTTTGACCCAATGACAAACTCATATCACGGGCAGAAACATTCTTTTGAATACGAAGCTCCGTAAGCCGCTTGCAAAACCATTCTTGATAATCCATATTCGTTCACTCCTTTTTGTATATTATAAATCCATTGCATATGAATTATAGAGAAAACAAAGATATATTTTTCTTGACAAATGGAAAATAAGGATGTATAATGGTGAAAAATGAGGAAAATGAGGATATAAGGTTTCCTTGTTTTAAAATGTATACATAAAGGAGAAAAGAGATGTTTTGTAGAAATTGTGGTTTTCAAATTGGGGAACAGCAAAGATTTTGCTCAAATTGCGGAGCGGATAACGGAGGTATGGGTGTTGGGCAATCGTATAACCCGATGAATACGGTAAGTAATCCTACTAATACCATTCCGGCACATCCTGTTGTGGGTATTTTGGGAATGAAGTGGTATAAGTTTTTAATTTATTTTGCTTTGTTTGTAGCAGGTGCTTTGAATATCATAAGCGGAATTATGTATTTAACCGGCTCAATATATGGAGCGATGTTTAACGGTATGGTTGATGCTGAAGAAGTATATACTATGCTTGGGTCTGATTTGAAGACACTGGATATAATATTCGGTATTTGTGCTATCGGTCTGGGAATTGATGCATTTGTAGTGCGAAGCAAATTGGCAGCATACAAGTCAGATGGTCCCAAATATTGGTATATGTTTTATAGTATAAGTCTTGGGGTCAGCACAATATACAACTTAATTAGTACAGCAATTATTGATGATGCGGTGGGAGAATATGCGGGAGAAGCAATTGGTACAGCCACCGGAGCTTCGGTTATTATGACGGTGATTATTGGGGCTCTCTTGGTTTGGGCAAATGTGACCTATTTTAACAAGAGAAAGCATTTGTTTGTTAATTAGAAGTTTAAAGCCTTTGTAAATGATAGTAAATTGTATTCAAAACAGCTTTTCCGTTTAGGAAGGGCTGTTTTGTGCATATGAGTGAGCTTTTTCATCATAAACCGAACAAAGTCAAATAAATATTGTGAAAAACAAAATAGGACTTGAAATTTTTTGGCATATATGGTAGAATGACAAGGTAATATGTTTGATACTATTTCCGCAGAAAGGAATTTGCTTATGCGCAGATTTTTCACCGAACCTCAGAATATTTCAGGCGATATTGCCGAGATTTTTGAGGATTCAAAGCACATCGAAAAGGTGCTGAGGATGAGTTGCGGCGACAGAATTCTGGTGTTCGACGGCACCGGGACGGAATATACCGCTGAACTGGTTTCAATTGAAAAATCGGTGTGTCGGGCAAAAATCCTCGAAAAGAGTATCTCGCTTTCCGAGCCGAACACAAAGGTGTGGCTGTTTCAGGCACTTCCCAAGTCGGGCAAGATGGAAACAATAATCCAAAAGGCTGTTGAGCTTGGTGTTTTTGAAATTGTTCCTGTTATGACCGAACGGTGTGTTACGAAAATCAACAACAAGGCGGCAGGAGAGGAAAAGGCGAAGCGTTGGAACAAGGTTTCTGTTGAAGCTGTGAAGCAATGCGGCAGGGGTTTGATTCCAAAGGTTCGGGAGCCGATTCCTTTTGAGGCAGCAATTGAAATGATGAAAAAGTTGCAGGTTCCGCTTATGCCTTATGAAATGTTGGGGCACGAGGGGCAAAAAGGCTTGAAGGAGATTCTCAATGCTGACCGTGAGGCGTCGGAGTTCGGAATTCTTGTGGGCCCCGAAGGCGGTTTCTCGGACGGCGAAGCGGAATATGCTGTTGAACAAGGAATAAAGGCAATTGGTCTTGGACGGAGAATTCTCAGAACCGAGACGGTTGCAAGTGCTCTTATTCCTATGATTATGTTCGACAGAGACGAAATTTAAAGGCTCCAAAAGGGGCAGAAAGGCTTTTATTATGGCAGTAAAAACAAATCAGGCTCTCAAAAAACAGAGAAAACTCGAAAAAAAGGCAAAGGTTGATAAAATCACCAACTGGTTTATGATAAATCTTGCTTGGGGAATTTTTGGTTTCATCATTCTTCGGTATATGCACAATCCGCTGATGACGGATTGGGATGATTTTGTAACCGGAGATAAAGGGCCGGTTAAGACAACTCTGACCGTTTTGGCTGTGATTGTGGGTATTGTTGCTGTGGCACTTATAGTTTTGCGGTTTGTTATGAACAAAAAGGACATCAAGTTCTTCAAAAACAAGAGCCGTGTTCTGAATTACGGTATTTTCCTTGCAGTGGTTGCACTTGTCTTGGCATATTTGGGTTCATGGAATCTTGTGAGACTGTTTATGGTTGATATGCTCCCCTTCCTGGGTAAGCTTGACACAAGCTTCTGGATTTCGGGCGGTCTTTCATATGCAATCGGTATTTATCTTGCAGTTGCATTTATTTATACCGCTGTGAGAGTTGCAATTATTGAAAAGAAAAAATAGTAAGAGTATTTTATCCAGACGGAGTTTCCACGAGAAACTCCGTCTTTTTGTGTGCAGAAAACCATGCGAATAGTCGCGTGGTTCGATAGAGGTTAACCGGTGAACAGAAAAAACAATTTAAATATAGCTAAAGTGAGTTTTGTAGTACAAACGATAAAGTTGGCAGGAAAAATTTAATGAGCAAAGCCTCCCTTGTGTAAAGGGAGGTGGGTTTGCGTAGCAAACTCGGAGGGATTGTAAATGGCTAAATAAAAATAATGGCAAAATACAAAATGAGAAACAATCCCTCAGTCTCACTGCGTTCGACAGCTCCCTCTTAGAGGGAGCCGAGTAAAAGACGGAGGGAGTAGTTGGGGAAGAAGAATTAAAGAAAAAAGAATATTGAATAAATAATAAAGAATAAAGGCGGCTTGCGTTTTTTGGCAGGAGCAAACCCCTCCCTATGGTGTGGAAAGTCCTTTTGGGCTGCCGTCCTTGCAAAGACAAGGCTTTGCCGATTATTCAAAAAGCTTCGAAACTCTGTCGAGGAAAACCGCCGTCTCCGCACGGGTAGCAAGCCCCGCAGGAAGAAACTCTCCTGTTTCATAACCCGACAGCAAATTCATATCACACATTGCACCAACAGCTTCTTCCGCATAATCCGCGATATCCTCTGCATCAGAAAATCGTCCGTCAAGAGAAATATTTTCATCATAGTTCAGTTTTTCATATTTTTCAAGGATTCTGAAAACCATTGTTGCCATATCCTGACGTGTTATGTTGCCCGACGGGTCAAAAATCCTTCCGTCACGACCGTTTGTTATTCCCAAAGCCTTGGCAACACCTATTTCGGGATAATAGTATTTTGCAGGTGAAACATCCTCAAAGTTTGACGTCACAGCAACATCTTTCTCGTCCAGAAGTCTCACAAGCATAACCGTGAAATCGGCACGTGTCACCTTTCGCACACAACCAAAGCTACCGTCATCCATCCCCCTGACGATTCCCTTGTTATAGAGTGAAATCACAGCCTCCCTCGCCCACGAATACCGTGCCAGGTCTGAAAACCCGGGGTCTTTCTCTTCCGTATTCTCCTGAGGTTCTTCAGGAACAGCTTCCTCAGGGGTCACTTCAGGAACAACCGGGTCAGGTATTTTTTCGGGATTCTCAGGCACAATGGGTTTTTCAGGCTCCTCAGGCTCTTGTCCCAAGGATTCTTCGGCAGAATTTACCTTCCTTGCAAAGTCCTTCATTTCGTCCGACTTCAAGATACTTCCCAATCTGTAATGGGAATATCCGTTGCTGTTTTCAAGACTTCGAATAATTTCAATCTGTGCTTCAAGCTCTTCAATTCCGTTTTGACCGTACCACACACTTGAGCTGTCGGTGGCATCAGCCGCCTTGTAAACACTCTGACCGATACAAAGCTTCACATCCGTGTCGGAGGCAACCTGCTGCCACCAGTTTGCAAGGGTAACAAAGTCAGCCACAGCAAAACCTCTGTTCCAGTATATCTGCGGCATAATCCAGTCCACAAGCTCCTCCTTCACCCAAAGACGGCTGTCGGCATAATAGTCAAAATACGCCTGCTTGCCGTTTGTCTTACTTCCCAAGGGATGACTGCTTTCATTTGCCCAAATTCCGCAGGGACTCACTGAAAATACCGCTTCGGGTTTTTCGGATTTCACTGCTTTTTGTAAAGCCTTCACAAGCTCCTTGGTGTTGTTTCTTCGCCAATCCCCGATATTTTCAAATCCTCCGCCGTATTCAGCAAAAGCTTCGCCGTCCGGGAAGTCACTTCCGGGGTAAAAGTAATCGTCAATATGAATTCCGTCCACATCGTAGTTTTTCAGAATTTCTGTCACTCCATCAACCACCAGCTTCTGAGCCTCTGGTTCACCGGGATTCAGATACAGCTTTCCGTCGGTGTGCTCCACCGTAATATCGGGATACTTTTTGGGAACAGAATTTTCGGAAAGCTTGCTTTTGTCATTTGCGGATGCCGTAAGACGGTAAGGGTTTATCCATGCGTGAACCGAAATCCCCTTTTTGTGTGCTTCACGGATTATGTATTCCAGAGGGTCAAATCCGTTTTCGGGAGCCTGCCCCGCCGCTCCTGTCAGATACTTAGACCAGGGGAAAATATCCGAATCATAAAAGGCATCCCCGGCAGAACGCACCTGCAGGAATAAGTCTGTATATCCCATTTCCTGAACATTGTTCAATAAATTATCCGCATCCGCTTTCAGGGAGCTTTCAGAAGTTGTGGGAGATTTGGGATAATCCAGAGAATAGAGGGTTGCCGCCCACACAGCCTTAACCTCTTGGGAATCCGACCTTGCAGAAACATCTGTTCTTGCCACCGCCGGAAACAATCCGAAAACGTACAAAAAACCAACCAAAAAACAGAAAATTCGATACTTTTTCATCATCTGAAAACCTCCTTCAATCAATCACATAATCAAAAATGTTTCATATTATATAATAAACCTGACACAAGTCAAAAAGAACCACATATATCTTTCATGGAAAGGAGAAAACATATGCTTGAAGTTTATGATGCCGTGGCTCAGATTCATGGCAGTGACCTTGCGCCTGAAATTCACGGAACGGTAAAGTTCCTTGGTATTGATGACGGCTGCTGGGTTATGGCAGAAATCTTCGGTTTGCCCGATTTCAGCGAAAAAACCGAAAATACAGCTCAGGTCGGACCCTTTGGCTTTCACATACACGAAAAGGACACCTGCGGAAGTATCCACAGCGATATGCCCTTTGAGGCGGCAGGCGGACATTGGAACCCCGACGGTGAACCCCACGGAAATCACGCAGGGGACTTTCCCCTTCTGTTTTCCAACGGCGGAACGGCAAAAATGCTGTTCTACACCGACCGTTTCTTCCCCCGGGACGTAATCGGAAGGTCGGTTGTCATCCACCAGTCCCCCGACGATTATACGACCCAACCCTCAGGAAACAGCGGCAGACGGATTGCCTGCGGCAATATTGTTGCCGCATACAATGCTCTTCCACAACAAACCGCACCCGATTTCTGATTATAACCCAAAGGGTATGTCAAATCCACGGCGACATTTGTTCGCATCCCGTGAGGACTTTTGCATACCCTGTTTTTTCTTTTTGGCATCGGTCTATTTTTTCACCAGTTCTGCCACATACATTTCAACGGCAATCCACTCATCCATAAGTCCGGCACGCACCATTGCGATGTATTCCAAACCCTTTTGTGTCATTTCCCGAAGATAAGTCACCGAAAAGTGCCGGCTTTGCTCCGTGAGCTTTTTCAGAACATACGGATGCTTTCTCGGTTCAAAATACTCAGCAATTTTATCAGGCGAAACCTTGTCGCCCGAAAGCTGACGAATCATCAAAAGCTCTCCGATTCTGGTGACCAGAAGGGACATAACCGTTGAGGCACTGACCCCTGCCACCTTCTCGCCTGCCTCATGAAGAACGTTGATTTCCTCAAAAACCTTTTTCGTTCTGCCTTCGGCAATGTTGTCAACAATGTCAAAAATTCTGGCATCCGTCGACTTGGAAACCACCGCCTCAATGTCCGATGCGGAAATCCGCTCACGCTCGCCCACAAAGTTCAGCAGCTTCTGATATTCATTATAGATACTCGCCATAGACTGACCACAAAGAACAACCATTCTTGAAAGGTCACTTGCCAGAACCGACTTTCCCTTTTCCTCAAACATCTTTTCAAGCCAGAGCTCAAGCTGTTTGGGCGAAAGCGGGTCAAATTTCACTATTTCGCCGTGTTTTTTGAACACCTCAAGGTTCTTTTCCTTTTTCTTGTCAAATTCCTTCTCGGTAAAAATAACAGTAAGGTATTCAGGAATATCTCCAAGAGAATCGCATACCTTGGAGAACTCCTTGAGCTTTGCATTTCCGAAAATTCCGCAGTTTGAAACAACCACCATTTTTTTATCGGACATAACGGGAACCGAAAGCAATGCCGATTCAATATCATCAGCCGTAACCTTTTTTCCGTCCAGTTTTATAAAGTTAAATTCTTCAAAATCACTCTCGATAATCCGTAATTTAATTGCTTTCACCTTGTTTTCAAGAAGAAACTGTTCCTCACCGTAGAAAAAATACAGGCTTCCGATTTTTCCCGATGAAATCTGCTTATCCAGGTCTTTTGGTTCCATTTTTCTCTCCTTGTTATTTTGAAAAACTTATATTTTCTATTCTTTCAGCGCCCACTTCAAAGGTGATATGACCGTCCTCATCGGTGCGGTATATCATTATATCCTCGTCCCGCAACGAATCCATAACCTCATTGTGAGGATGTCCGTACGAATTGTCTTTTCCTGCGGAAATAATTGCATAAGTGGGGTCTGTGGCTTCAATAAAATCATCCGATGAGGAAGATGAGGAACCGTGGTGCGGAACCTTCAGCACATCACATTCAATATCAAAATCATTTTTCAGCAAAGCCTTCTCGGCACGGGTTTCAATATCCCCGGTAATCAGGAATGACGTCCTCCCGAAAACAACCCTGAGCACAAGCGAGCTGTTGTTGTGAAAGTTATTTCCTTCCAAACCGCCCTTTTCCGGGTGCAGAACATCAATTAGCAATTCCTCATACCCCGAATCAATCCTGTCACCCATTGAAACATAAGTGACCGTGGTATTCGTGCGTTTTGCCTGTTTTTCAATATCCTTCCTTGAATTATCGGTATCGGGATAATCGGGCAGAACAAGGTTTTCAACCTTTCCGTCGCTGACCAGCTCACGGATGCCGCCCATATGGTCGCTGTGATAATGTGTCACAACCGCCGTGTCAACCTTGTCTATATCTCTGGATTCCAGGAACGGAAGCAAATGACTTTCATACATATCAAACTCACCGCCATCCACCAGAATAGTCTCACCGTTGGGTGCCTGCATAAAAAACGCATCCCCTTGATCAACATCAACAAAAACCGCCTCAAGCTTTCCCGAAGGCGAAGTGGAAGGTTTTTCGTCACGAATTGTCTTTACGGCAAAAAAAGACGAAGCTGCGGCAATAATTGCAATAATCAGAAATATTATTCTGCTTTTGAATCTTTTTATCGGTCTGTACATTTACATTCCTCCTCTGATAAAACAAAAAGGGCTGTGAAACACAACCCTCTGTATTTGTTTTTTTACTGGAAAATACGTCTTCCGCCAACAAGACGGTTTGCATAATTTCCTGTAACAATGCTTTCAAACTTAACAACGTCACCTGTCTGAGGTGAATGAATCATCATACCGTTACCTGCGTAGATACCAACATGGTTAACATAACCGCTGCTGTTTGCAAATCCAACAATATCGCCGGGCTGAAGATTTTCCTTTGAAACATATGTTCCGTTTTTCATCTGGTCATCTGCCACACGGTTGAGTGTAACACCCATTGACCTGTAAACATAGTACACAAGACCGCTGCAATCAAAATTGTTGGGGCCCGTTGCACCATAAACGTAAGCTTTGCCCAAATGCTGCTTTGCCAGTTCAACAACAGCTTGTCCCTTTGAAGAAACCGCATCGCTTCTGCTGGGAAGTTCAGGTGAACCAAAGTAAATATAATCGGTTGAAACATAGCCTGTAACACCGTTGAATGTCACCTTTGCCCAACCGTTTGAGTTTTCGGTAACGTTGAGAACCTGACCGTTTGGAATCTGAGCAAGAACAGCAGATGCTGTTGATGCTTCTGCTCTGAGATTCAGAGTTGCGCTTGAGAGTTTCACAACAGCTTGTCCGGTGGGAGCACCCTGACCAACAGCAATGTAATCAAGTGATGCATAACCGGTTGTGCCATTGTATGTAACCTTGCCCCATCCGGAAGCGGATTCTGAAATAACAACAACCTGTCCGTTGGGAATCTGTGTCAGAACTGCAGAGCCTGTTGAAGCCGCCGCTCTGAGATTAAGTGATGAAGCAGTAACCGTTCCGTAAGTCTCAGCGGCACTTGCTGTCATAGAAAACGTCGATAAACTTATAACCAATGCGAGTGTACTCGCGAAAATTCTTTTTAATCCTTTCAAAATTTATACCTCCAAAAAATGTACCGTTATTCCGTTTCGTCTCTCCTTTCACTATGGTCTTAACAACATTCTCCTATTAATAGGAAAATTTCGTACGTGTACAGTATACTACAAAAAACCCCTTTTGTCAAGTTTTTTAACAATAAGATTTCAGAATTGTTACAATTGTGTTACAAAACCCATTTTCCCCAATATATAGGCGAAAGAAACTGTTTAAACCACAGCATTTAATAATATCGCCGTTCACAAAACCCACCGAGAATTTGAACATTTTGTAAACAATCAGCATTTTTTGAAATCACAAAGGAAAATTATAATATAATTAAACCACAGAATTTGACACCTGCACTTGACAAAACGCAAATTTTGTGTTATCTTTAGTGTAATTGAATAGAAAATGCGTTGAAGGAGAGTGCTCCGAGGGTAGGTTTTAGAGAGAAGCGGCGGTTGGTGAAAGCCGCAAAAACCAAATTCGGTTGCTGTAGCTCCTGAGCAGGAAGGAAGAAAGCCACTTTGGCAAGTAGAACCTTTCCGTGTCTGCTACGTTAGTGCATAGGGTCTCATTTTCAGGACCTGAAGTGGTGTTATCCATAGGATAATGCAATTTGAGTGGTACCGCGGGTAATATACTCGTCTCAAAGAAACATCCTTTGAGGCGATTTTTCTTTTCTCAAAGGAATTCTAAGGAGGAAAAATATGAATAACGAAGAAACAATGACCGGTCTTGACTTCAAAATAAGTGAAGTTGCGGCAAGAATCAAGGAACTCCGCCACATAAGCGGAATTTCAAAAGAAACAATGGCAAAGCTCACAGGGGTTTCCCGCGAGGAATATGCCGCTTGCGAAGCAGGCACACACGACCTGAGCTTTGCGTTTATCTACCGTTGTGCCCTTGCCTTCAAGGTTGGCGTAACAGATATCATCGAAGGTGTCAGCTCCACACTGAAATCACACGTTGTAACACGAAAGGGAGAGGGCAGAAAAATCGAAGAAGCTCACGGTATGGTATATTACAACCTTGCCTCCGCTTTCAAAGGCAGAGTTTCGGAGCCTCTTTATGTTGAATGTGCCTATGACCCCGAAGCGGAACAAAGGGATATTGACCTGACCACACACACAGGACAGGAGCTTGATATCGTCCTGAAAGGTGCTCTCAAAATCCAGATTGGCTCACACACAGAGGTTCTGCACGCAGGCGACACAATCTACTACGACAGTTCAACTCCCCATGGTATGATTGCCGTTGAAGGCGAGGACGCTGTGTTCTACGCAATCGTTCTAAAGGGTACAGACATTGAAAAGGCAGAAAAAGCCGTTGTGAAGTCCAATTACAAGCCCCATCAGGAATACAAGCGAATTTATCACGACTTTATCGACACCGTTGAGGACGAAAACGGCTCACTGGTTTCAATCGACTTCAAAAACGAAGACAAATTCAACTTTGCCTTTGACGTTATTGACGAAATTGCACGCCGCAAGCCCGAAAAGTTGGCTATGCTCCACGTTTCAAAGAACCACGAGGAAAGACGTTTCACCTTCACCGACTTTATGAAGGAATCGGCAAGATGTGCAAACTACTTTGAATCTCTCGGCATCAAAAAGGGCGACAAGGTTATGCTTGTGCTGAAACGTCATTATCAGTTCTGGATTGCTACCCTTGCGCTCCAGAAAATCGGTGCAGTTTCAATTCCTGCAAGCTTCCTGCTTCAGGAGCACGACTATGAGTATCGTTATGAAGCGGCAGGTGTTTCCGCAATTCTCTGTACTGCGGATGACGACATTGCCGACCGTGCGGAAGCCGGTGCAAAGAATGCCACAACCCTGCGTGAAAAAATCCTGGTTGGCGGCAACAAGCCCGGCTGGAGAAACTTTGACGAAGAATATGCCACATTCCCTGACGTATACGAAAGAAAAGCTGATTCACCCTGCGGTGATGACGATATGCTTCTTTACTTCACATCGGGAACAACCGGAAATCCCAAAATGGCACTTCACAGCTTCAAGTATCCTCTGGGACACTTCCACACCGCAAACTACTGGCACTGCGTTGACCCCAACGGCTTGCACCTGACCATTTCAGACACCGGCTGGGCAAAGGCGGCATGGGGCAAGATTTACGGTCAGTGGCTGTGCGAAGCTGCAATCTTTGTTTATGACTTTGACAAGTTTGATGCGGCAGACATTCTGCCTATGTTTGAAAAGTACAAAATTACAACCTTCTGTGCACCACCCACAATGTACAGAATGCTTATGAAGGAAGATATTTCAAAATACGATATGTCCTCTGTTCAGCACGCAACAACAGCAGGCGAAGCTCTGAACCCCGAAGTGTTCAAGCAAATTGAAAAACTTACCGGTCTCAAGATTATGGAAGGCTTTGGTCAGACCGAAACCACCTGTCTCATCGGTAACCTTTTCGGCAGAGAATATAAAGTCGGTGCAATGGGCAAGCCCGTTCCCCTTTATGACGTGGATATTGTTGACCCCGACGGCAACAGCGTTGGCGTTGGTGAAAACGGCGAAATTGTTATCCGCACCTCTGAACGTGTTCCCTGCGGACTGTTCAAGGGTTATTACCGTGACGAAGAAAAGACCGCCGAAGTATGGCACGACGGACTTTATCACACAGGGGACGTGGCATACAAGGACGAAGACGGCTTCTACTTCTACGTCAGCCGTATTGATGACGTTATCAAGTCCTCAGGCTACCGAATCGGACCCTTTGAAATTGAAAGTGTCATTATGGAACTCCCCTACGTTCTGGAATGTGGTGTTTCAGCCGAACCCGACGATGTTCGTGGTCAGGTTGTAAAGGCAAGCATCGTTCTGACCAAGGATACCGCACCCAGCGAAGAACTGAAGAAAGAAATTCAGAACTATGTAAAGGAACACACCGCTCCTTACAAATACCCCAGAATTGTGGTATTCCGTGACGAACTTCCCAAAACAACCAGCGGCAAAATCATCCGCAATAAGCTTTAAAAACAAACAACCGGCAGAGCAAAAGCTCTGCCGGTATTTTTTCATCTTTACGCATTAACCGCATCAAGTGCCTGCTGGATATCTTCAATGATATCGTCAACGTTCTCGATACCCACCGAGAATCTGATAAGGTCAGGTGTTACGCCTGCCGCTTCAAGCTCCGCATCATTAAGCTGACGGTGCGTGTGACTTGCAGGATGAAGAACAGATGTTCTTGCATCAGCAACGTGTGTAACAATTGCCGCAAGCTTCAGACTATCCATAAACTTGACAGCCGCTTCTCTTCCGCCCTTGACACCGAAGGAAATAACGCCGCAGGAACCATTGGGAAGGTACTTCTGACCTAGGTCATAATACTTGTCACCGGGCAGACCGCAATACTTAACCCATGAAATCTTGTCGTTCTTGCTGAGATATTCCGCAACAGCCTGTGCATTGCTGCAATGACGTTCCATTCTGAGAGGAAGGGTTTCAAGACCCAGATTCAGAAGGAAAGCATTGTGAGGCGAAGGAATTGAGCCAAGGTCACGCATAACCTGAGCTGTGAGCTTTGTGATGTATGCCGCCTTGCCGAATTTCTCGGTATATGTGATTCCGTGATAGGAATCGTCAGGGGTTGTGAGTCCGGGGAACTTGTCGGTTGCAGTCCAGTCGAAGTTGCCGCTGTCAACAACAGCACCGCCAACCTGAGTTGCATGACCGTCCATATACTTTGTTGTTGAATGAACAACAATGTCTGCTCCCCATTCAAAGGGACGGCAATTAATGGGTGTTGCAAAGGTGTTGTCAATAATCAGCGGAACCTGATGTGCGTGTGCAATCTTTGCCCACTTTTCAATATCAAGAACAACAAGTGCAGGATTCGCAATTGTCTCGCCGAAAACAGCCTTTGTATTTTCCCTGAAAGCCCCATTGAGGGTTTCTTCATCTGCATCAGGGTCAACAAAGGTCACTTCAATGCCAAGCTTCTTCATTGTTACCCCAAAAAGGTTGAATGTTCCGCCATAAACCGATGACGAGCATATAAAATGATCCCCTGCATTACAGATGTTAAAGATGGAATAGAAGCAAGCCGCCTGACCGGAAGATGTGAGCATTGCCGCAACACCGCCTTCAAGGTCTGCTATCTTTGCCGCAACAGCATCATTGGTGGGGTTTGCCAAACGTGTGTAAAAATAGCCGCTTTCTTCAAGGTCAAAAAGCTTTCCCATCTGCTCGGTTGAGCTGTACTTCCATGTGGTACTCTGATATATAGGGAGAACACGTGGTTCTCCGTTTTCGGGTGTGTAGCCCGACTGAATACATTTTGTTTCAATTCTCATTGGTCTTTCCTCCCAGCTTTTGTCTGACATATATTCTTATTTTACTCTCCTATCCCAAAAAAGTCAAGAAAAAGTATAGTCAAAGTAAAATTTTTGTGGTATACTGAAAAGCAGCAAATAAATTCACCAAAAAGAATACAGAAGAAGGAATAAATCCTTTTTTAGATGCTCCACGCTGAACACGGCAAACCTTTATTCCCGAACATACGAAAC
Organism: Clostridia bacterium; assembly: GCA_045579055.1. Lineage (GTDB taxonomy): Bacteria > Bacillota > Clostridia > Monoglobales > Monoglobaceae > SIG440. The sequence continues at coordinate 452 of JAZNLK010000049.1, read as the reverse complement.
ATCGGTTATGGAATGCATAAACCCATTCCCGTCAGAGGATGCCACGTCTCCGCCGATAATGGAGTTGTCGCAGACATAAACACTGGCAAAAACACAAACCTCATGGGATTTTTCGTGGTTAAGCACACGATAAGAATATCGGGTGACCTTTTTCCCCCTGAACGGTTCAAAATCAAATCCCGATTCCTTTTGCACGGTGTTATATGCCCGATAAACCGCATCAAACTGCCTTGGGAAGGTCATATGGGTAATTTCCTCCGGAGTATCCTCCACCTCCCAGCCAAGGCTTTCAATATACTCAACAACCATACGGTTTGTGGCACTGTCCACACGGAAAAGACCGATAATAACAAGCAAAAGCCCCGAAGAAAAGGTAAGCACAAAAAAAATGCCTTTGTTTCTTCTGACAAAGGAACCCATCCTCATACACACACATCCATTCATATCAATTT
>JAZNLK010000048.1:0-7876 GCA_045579055.1 Clostridia bacterium | reverse complement strand
ATGCAGAAACACCAAAGCTTGTCCCAAAAACAACCGCTGACAAAACACAGGCAAGACCTTTTGAAATGCATTTTTTTGCCATTTGCACACTCCCTTTGTCTAAAATAAGGGAGAATCACTTCTCCCTTATCAATAGTTTTTTATCTAACTTTTTCCACCTTGAAGTCATCAATGTAAATAACATCGGTTGCATTAACAAGAGAAGAAGCAACCAGATAGAAACCGTAGTTATTTTCTCTGTATGAAAGCCAACCCGACTTATTGCCTGCGGTAACTGTCTCACCACTTGCAAGGGGATTGAATGTTATTTCAAATTCAAACTTCTGCCACTGGGGTGTTGCAACCTGAGGACCAACTGACCAACGTGTGCTTGCAACATCAAGATAGCCGATAGCCACATCTCTCTGGCTGAAGTTCTGATAATAAGGTCTGATGTGCATAACAAGGTTAGCATTGCCATCTCTTGTTTTTGCCATAAACGAGAACCTATATGTACCCTTTCCGTTTTCAAGAAGCATCTTTGCCAACGCTGTGGTGCTTCCGGGTGCTGAAGCTGAACCGGGTGTTGCTGTTGCACCTTCACCAATCTTTATATATGTACCGCCGCTTGCAATACCCTTGGAAGCCGCTCTGTCACCTGTGTATGCTTCTGTGCTGTTTGCAGTTATATTGTTGCCACCTTCTGTCCATCTGTAATCATTTGTGAAGGGAGCTTCAAAACTCACATTGGGCATCAATGATTCATGAGGATTGTATGAAAGTGTATATGGTGCAAGGTTTTCGGTTCCGTCAAAGAAGAATGTCTTTATTATATAGTTTTCAACCTCATCACCGGGATAGGGAAGTGTTATATCAACATTGGTGGGAACTGTTATTGTAAGAGGTTCGGTCATCTTTGAGCTGAGCATTACATTTGTATCCGCATCATACATAGCCGCAATAAGAACACCCGATACAGATTCAACACCGTTGAGAGGTGTGAGTGTTGACTTGAGCTTTATGTCTTTGCCTTTGAGTGCCGCATCTTTATAAGAATTTGCCTTCTTTGTGATTACAAGGTCATCGAAGAATACGGGAAGATATGTTGAGCCACCGCCAACATTTCTGCTGTCTGCCGCACCATCATAATCTGTTCCCCCAAAGAAAAAACGAAGGTGCTGTGCATCTTCCGGAATATATGTTGTGCTCGTGAACGTCATATTATCCAGCTTGCTGGTATATGCATCTGTGCTGTCCCATCTGCTGCAGAGCACGTGACCCCCAAGATTCAGATAAGGACTGCTTTCGCTTGCATTATGTGAACCCCAGATTATATTTTCAAGGGCTGTCTGGTCTTCTGCAGTATTGAGAACCGCTTCAATAAGACCGGGGGCTGCCTTTGAGTTTACTCTGAAAGAGAATGTGTATGCACCGCCGCCATATGTTTCAAGAACCTTGTCAAGGTCAATCCAGAAGCCCTTTGCCTTTGTTTTGCTGTTACCGTTGTATGTTCTGATCTGTGTGGAGCCGAAGTTTGTAGTATTACCAAAATGACTCTGCCAGTTATCGCTTTTAGTAAACTTAACACCACCGTCTGAACCGTTGACAATGGGATGGATACCATAATCAACATCCTTGTTGTAAACAGCATTAAAAGCCGCTTCATCGGCAAATCTGTTTTCATAAACAACAATATCGTTGTCCAATTTTGTTTCAAGACTGATCATGCCTGTTCCTGCGGCAAAAGCTGACATGGGCATTGCTGTTGCAAGCATGGCAACCAGCATGAAACATGCTACTAATTTTTTTGACATCTTTTTCATAATAGAACCTCCTATTTTTACAAATAATATTTTTAAGTATATTTTAAATGTTTTATCGCAAAATTCCAATGTATATATCAAGACACAGATTAGCACAAAACAGGACATCTACCCGTCTTGCACTTGATTTTTGTTTTATAAATGGATTATTATATAGGAAAGTACTAAAGAAAACTTGAAAGGCGGGATGATATGAACATATTACTTGTTGATGATGAACCGATTTGCATCAGTACGGTTTCGCATATTCTGAAGAATATGTATAACGGCGAAATATCCATATACACCGCAGGTTCTGCATCCGAAGCCCTCGCAATTGTTCAGAAAGAAAAAATCGACCTTGTGTTCACCGACATCCGAATGCCCAACATCGACGGTCTTGAGCTTGCAAAGGCAATTATGAAAATTCTTCCTTTATGCGAGGTTGTTATCCTTTCGGCATACGACCAGAAGGAATATCTTAAAACCGCAATAAACCTGAATGTGTTCCGATATCTTCAAAAGCCCATTAATCCTACTGAAATAATTGAAGTTGTGAATCTTGCTGCGGCCAAGCGTCAAACACTGCAGGATATGTCTGTATCCGAAAAAATGGATCTGATGCAAAGCAAAATCATCAAAATTCTGATTTCACAAAACTATCAGCCGCAAAAGATAAAAATGCTTGCAGAACATTTATTGGATTCAGACTTTTTCCTTTGCAAACACTACACCACAGTTCTTGTGATGTCAGACAGCCATGACATAAATTCTGATATTTCCAAAAAAATCAACATTTTGACTCATCAGAAAAATATCCAATCAATCAAGTCTCCGAAGAATTCAATGCTACTTTATATTCTGGGCAGCGATATCCCACAGCTTTCCGAAGCAATAAAATGTGAGTTGGAGCAAAAACTTTTACCCGAATGTATTGATAACTGTCAGATTTGCATAGGCAATACCGTAAATAGTCTTGCAGATATTTCAGCTTCGTATATCAATGCTTGTTTTTTGACAGAATACTCATTCTATGCAAAAAAAGGTATTCATATATACAATCAGAACGCCGATATGTTCAACGCAAATAAATTTTGCGAAGCGGCAATTTTTAATACTGACGCCATCCCATGTTATGAAGAAGGCTTTAATGATTTTTTGAAAAACACCTATACAGCATTAAAGGAATCTGCTTCAACACCAAAAAAATCTGTGCATATTTTGTTTTTCAATATTATAAATCATATGTTTATACAAGCCCAAAACAACGGCATTTTTTGTAACGCATCAATGGAGGACATCTACTACATGGATTTTCTTACCATTGATGATTTGTATGCATTTGCACACAAGTTTGTGGCAGAACACGCTCTTTATCAACCCATAAACAAAATGGCATTCAACATAAAAAAGTATATCGAACAAAACTATGCTGACAAAAACTTATCCATTGACACAATTGCATCTCATTTTTATATGAGTCCCCAATATATTCCAAAGCTTTTCAAAAAGGCATTCGGAATATCCATCACGCAATATATTGCCAACATCCGTATATCTGCAGCAAAAACTTTAATATTGACTCAGGATATGGGTATCAAAAACATCGCTGAAACAGTTGGATATGAAGATGCCAACTACTTTTCAAGACTTTTCAAAAAGAAGACCGGTATGACCTTCAGCGAATATAAAAAACAACAAAACAGCCAATAATAGGAGAAATAATTATGAATTTGTTAAGTTTAAACGGAAAATGGAAAATGCAAAAAAAAGGCGACAGCCAACTGACCGAGGCTTTGGTGCCCGGCTCGGTATACAATGATTTGCTCAATGCAGGATTAATGGAAGACCCTTATTTCCGCGACAACGAGGAAAGCGCTCTTCAGCTTTCCTGCAACGATTATGAATACAGCCGCACCTTTATCATATCTGATGAGATTATTCAAAGTGATATGGTCTACCTTTTGTGCATGGGGCTTGACACTCTCTCCGAAATTTATATAAACGAAAAACATATTTCAGATACTAATAATATGTTCCGAACATATAGGTTTGATATAAAAGAATTTTTACATAAGGGCGAAAACAGCATCAGAATCCTGTTCAATTCCCCCGTGAACTATGCAACCCAAATGGATGACCGGGACCATCTTATCAGCTCATCCTGTGCAGTCAGAGGAATTTCTCACATCAGAAAAGCATCCTGTATGTTTGGGTGGGACTGGGGCCCCAAACTTCCCGATATTGGTATATGGCGTGACATTTCCATTATATACGGTAATTCAGGAAAGATTTCCGATATGTATGTCCGCACACGTCCCGATGGAAAAAAATACATTATTGACATTGAACTGAAAAATGATATAATTTCAAGTGACAGTAAAGTAGCAAACAAAATCACCGTTACCGACCCCGACGGCAATATTATCTCAACACAGACCGACAAAAACATTGTCACTCTTACCATTGACAATCCAAAATTATGGTGGCCAAACGGATACGGCGAACAGCCTCTTTACACCGTCCTGAACGAACTCTATGTGGACAGTGAGTCGGTAGACTGCAAAACATTGACCATCGGTTTGAGAGAAATCACCATAAACCGAGATACGGTTGAAGACGGAACCAAATTTGAATTTACAGTCAACGGCATCAGTATTTTTGCAATGGGTGCGGACTACATAATTGAGGACAACATTCTTGCCCGCTGCAACAAAGAAAAAACCGAACAACTTATCCGCGATTGCATAGAAGCAAACTATAACATAATCCGTGTGTGGGGTGGTGCATTGTACCCTGAGGATTATTTCTTTGACTTATGCGATAAGTACGGGTTATTGGTTTGGCAGGACTTTATGTTTGCAAACGCTATGTATAACCATGATAAAGAATTCCTTGATAATATTGCTCACGAAATTGAAGATAACATAAAGAGACTTCGCCACCACGCAAGCCTTGCAATCTGGTGCGGCAACAATGAAATAGAAGAATTGTGGGACGGCAGATGGAGACGAAACAACTGGGGAACCCCTGCCCTCAAGGCAAATTACATAAAGTTGTTTGAATCTTTCATCCCCGAACTGGTTGAAAAATATGACCCTGACAGATTTTACTGGCCATCTTCTCCTTCTTCCTATGGCAGCTTCGATGACCCAAACGGTCAGCAGCACGGGGATATGCATTACTGGGGAGTATGGCACGCTGATGAGCCTTTCACCGCATTCAGGGATCTATATCCAAGGATGATGACCGAATTTGGGCTTCAATCATTCCCCGACTATAAAACAATCAAATCATTCACGCTGCCCGAAGACAGAAACATCTTCTCCTATGTTATGGAAGCCCATCAGAAGAGCCGTACCGGAAACACAAAGATAATGAATTATATCGGTATGAACTATAAGTACCCCAAGGATCTTAAAGCTTTGGTTTATGTATCTCAGCTTATTCAGGCAGAAGGCATCAAATACGGAGTTGAGCATTGGCGCAGAAACCGTGGACGCTGTATGGGTTCAATATACTGGCAGTTAAACGACTGCTGGCCTGTTGCGTCCTGGTCAAGCATCGACAGTTTCGGGCGTTGGAAGGCTCTGCACTACGCCGCAAAACGTTTTTACTCCCCCATTATGATTTCTGCCTGTGAAGACGGTGCTGATGTATCACTCTGGGTGTGCAATGAAACGCGAAATTCGGTTTGCGGAATAGCATCCTGGCGACTCATCAGAGATAATCAGGTTATTCTCTCTTCAAAAGCCGAAATGGAGCTTTCGCCCCTGTCTTCTGCAAAAATCAAAGACCTTGATTTTTCGGAATATATTGACACTCCAATGCATTGCAGAAATACAATTCTGGAATATAAGTTCATAACCGAAAATACCGTCGTGAGCGAAGGAACACTGTGCTTTGTGAAATACAAACATTTCAGTTTTGCAAATCCCTGCATCAAAACAAAGGTCTTTGACGAAAACGGAACATTAAAAATCACGATATCTGCCGACAATTTTGCAAAATTTGTTTATCTGGATTTAAGCGAAGCTGATGCTGTATTCTCGGATAATTACTTCGATTTGTGCGGCGGTGAAGAAAAAACTGTTTCTGTTATCCGCACAAGTAAGGACATTGATATTGATGCTTTTAAAAACCAACTTACTGTCACAAGTTTATATGATACATATTAATCTTTTACAGGTGATACAATGTTAAAGTTAATGAAACGCATATTGAAATCAACAAATCTGAAGGATAAAATCCGCATATTTATGATGCTCACAATATGCGTTTCATTTTTATTTTTTTCAATAGCAATAACATACATATATAAAAATCTTTTCCAAGAAAACACAAGTCGTCTTATGCTCAAAAATTTCAATTTGACCTATAATAATCTCGAAAGAATTGTTAATAATTCCAAAAGTGCATGTGCAATTATTGAAAATGACGAAAATGTTTATGCCATGATTACAAATGAAAGCGATTTCACCAAGGAACAAGGCAACGCCCTGTACAACGGTTACGGAACATATCTTAATATGCAAAATGCTATTGTATTCTCAGCTGATACCTACGATATTGACGGAATCACCGTATACACCAACTCCGGATGTATTTACGGTGATACAGGAAAAACATATTTTAATCAAAATCAAATTCAAAAAAGCAGATGGTATAAATACCTCGAAAAAAATCAGGAAGTTGCTATTTTTTGTAGCTATGAATATTTCTCCGAAGCCGAACAGGTTACCAAGGACAACCTGTACTACATCAAACTTATACGTTCACGCACCAACGGCAAATACATTGGTGCAATAAGAATAACTGTATCCTCCGAACGTATAGACAACATTCTTTCTCCCGATTTATCTGATTTTAACAACACTACCTTTCTGCAAAATGATATTGGCGAAGCCGTTACCCATTTGAATAATAAAGAAGCACTTAAAATTGATGTCGGAGAAACCACAGAACAAACCTTTACCTATAACGACGATACTGCAATAATAACTCAAAATATAACCGGCACCAATCTGTTCCTGATAAGTGCAACCTCTTATAAAGATGCAATGTCTGATTTTAACAAAATCAAGTTGATTATTTATATTATCACCGCAATAATAATCCTCTCATCCTATAAGCTGTCAAAGGTATTTTCCAACGGAATAACAAAACGTTTGAATAAAATGATGGCTTCTATGGATAATGTCAGACATGGTGTTTTTCAGCCTGTTCCTCAGAGTGATAATTTTGACGATATTGAAGCATGCATAAACAACTACAATGATATGCTGTCCGAATTTCAGATGTTGCTCAACACACAAAAAGAACACGAAGCACAAAAACGAAATCTGCAGCTTAAAGTTTTACAAGAGCAAATAAAGCCGCATTTTTTATACAACACTCTTGAATTGATTAACAATGCCGCCATTATAAATAATATACCGGAAATTTCTGAAATTGTTCTTGAACTATCTTCTTTTTACAGACTTTCGCTGAGTCAAGGCGAAGAAATCCATACCCTTGAGGAAGAATTACGGCATATAAGCCTGTATTTTTCGCTACAGAATAAACGTACTCAAAAACCTCTGGCACTCAACATAAATGCCCCTCAGGAGCTAATGAACACAAAAATCCCCAAACTGCTCCTTCAGCCAATTATGGAAAACGCCTACTATCATGGATTCCCTGTTCCCATAACAAAAGAAAACGCCCGGATTGAGGTAACCGTCAAAAAACTTGAAGACGATATTATTATCGAATTCTACGATAACGGTATAGGAATTCCCTATGACATACAGGATAGTATTCTTACAACAGAAAGCCGGAGCGGATTTGGACTTAAGAATGTTAACGAAAGAATTAAACTCTGTTTTGGTGATACTTATGGATTATCTATCACCTCTGCGCCGGATGTAGAAACAATCGTCATAATAAAGTTGCCATATTCAACTAACTCATAAATAAACTAAAAAGCTGTCTGAATCTAAATCCTTCGTTTTCTATTACAAACAGCTTTTTGTTATTTTCTTGACAATTCCAATATACTTCAGAAGGCAACAACGAAAATCTGAGAAATATAGCTCAAAAAGACCAAATTTTGA
>JAZNLK010000047.1:0-22883 GCA_045579055.1 Clostridia bacterium | reverse complement strand
CTTTTGCTGATAGTTCTTGCGAGCCTGCTCATCCTATCACCCCTTTAGCAAAGTGTACCATATCTCTATTTAATTGCCAATAAGATAGTGCCAAAAAATGTAAAGTCGGAGGCCAAGCCGGTCTTAGGAAGACAATACAGCTTTGCAACTCCTTGGCTCACAGAACGACATGGCTACGATCCGACTTCTTTTGCTGATAGTTCTTGCGAGCCTGCTCATCCTATCACCCCTTTAGCAAAGTGTACCATATCTCTATTTAATTGCCAATAAGATAGTGCCAAAAAATGTACGTCCCCAAATGGCTTACATAAAACCTATTCCATTGCGAGCTATTATCATAAGGGCAATGAGGCAGAAAAAATTTGTCGATAATGTCACGATAATTCCGCCTCTGATAACACAAAGAATGAACTTCTCGTTAAAATGTATTTTCTCAAATAAAGCTACTATTGCGGTAATAATCGCAAAAACTGTTGTATAAGGATAAAAAGCATGCATTGTAAAATTCATAAGTTCAAATCCCCAAAAGTGCAACAAACCTAGGAAAATATATACACATGCCATCTTTTTTTTGATTTTAAACAAACGTTTCATTTAACCACATCCTTTAAATCAATAAATGGCTGTAACTCACTGCCATTTTATAGAATTTGGGTCTGCAACCTTAATATCTAATGCCTTTTCTTCTAATCCCCATTCTACTAATACGTATTGTGTTCCGTTTACATCTGTAAATATCCATTCTTCTTTTATCGACCACACACTTTTTACTTTTTCTAAAGATGTAATTATGCCCCCATCTATTAACACAGATTTAAAAACCTCTTTTGCTTCTTTTCCTTTATTATATGATAAAGTAGCTTGATAACGACCCACTTGATTATTATGCAAATCCATCAATGATGCTAGTGTCACTTTATAGTAAATTATCCTATTGACATCAAGTCCAACACAATTTTGGGTACGAACTTCGTGATTAGTCGTAAACTCCGCAAGATCATTAACAGGAACCCCCTGCTTTACACAATCATAGTTCCAACTAAAATGTCTAAACGCATCCACTTCGTTATCAACTTCACCCAATATATTTAGTTCTGTTGCGTATTGCTTTGCTTTTCTATCAGCAGTTTTTGCAATTTTATAAATATTATATGCATCCTGAACACCCACCATTGTCACTGCATCCCAAACTTCACTCCACGATACATCATAATAACTCAATCCATTCGGGTCAACAAACATAACCGGATTATTCGCACAATATGCATACCAATTAAGTCCGTCCTGAATTGGGTCTTCGGTGGTGAAACGTCCGTTTGTGGAGTCATAGTAGCGATTTCTCAGATAAATAAAACCTGATTCTTCATCAAAATATTCGCCGTTATAGCGGAAGGGATTTGTTCCTGAGGTTTCGGTTGTTTCGTTGCCGAAAGCATCGTAGCTGTAGTCAACCGTTCCCCACTTTGAAATATCACCATGACCGTTGCTTTGGTAGTAGCTTACGTTGCCACCTATTTTTGATGCGATAAGCCCAACACCTCTGAAATAACGGTTTGTGATTGTGTTATTGCCATCAGCTTCCGCAACGATGTTTCCGCCATCCCAAAGGTAATTGGTTGTTACACCGTTGACGGTTTTGCTCCGGCGCATATTGTCTATGCCGTAGGTGTAGGAGACAGTAACACCTTCTGCCTGATAGCCTGTCATTCGATTTAATTGGTCGTAGGTCATTTCTTCAGTACCTACAAACACAGTACTCCACACACCCAATTCATCGTAAATCTTATTATAGATTTCTTTTCTGACGAGATTTCCATTATCATCGTAATCCAGATTCTTTATAAAGCTGTCGGATTCTTCGAACGTAAGCTGATTATCGCCGCTATATCCGTAGGTTACACAATGCTCTCCATCTGCCTTCATTACACGATTGCCTTTGTAATCATATGCATAAACAGTACTATTTTCTCTTGTCAACTGTCCCTTGCCGTCATACACATATGTTGTTGCCGTACCGTTTTCTGTTTTTGTATGAATATTGCCGTCTGCATAATATGTCAGAACATACGTATCGGTATTTATGCCATCGGAATTGGTTTTTGAAGACAGCCAACCTGCCGGGTTATAGGTGTAGGTTGTTGTGATACCACCCTTTGTTTCGCCTGTGAGACGACCTGCATTGTCATAGGTATAGCTTGCACTTCCGCCCTCAAAGGCTGCTCCCGTCATTCGATTGAGATTGTCGTATGTGTAGGTTGTTCCAACCCCTGCGATTTCTGCATAGGTTATGTTTCCAACTTTATCCGTCTGATATGTTTTTATTATACCATTTCCCGTTTCCTTTGTCAATCTGCCGAGGCTGTCGTATTCATAGGTTATAACATCGTTGCCCTGCTGTGCGCTGAGAAGAACATTATTCACGTTATATGTATACGTTATTGTGTCCATTCCGGCAGTTGAAACCGACAGAGGACTTCCGTATGCGTTGTATGTGTATGTTGTTGTAACTCCCTTGCGGTCGGTGGTGGATGTGGGGAGACCTATCAGGTTGTATGTTGCAGTTTCTGACAAACCTGACATATTGGTCTGCTTTGTTACATTGCCGAAACGGTCATATAACGTATACCTGCAAAATTGCAGGTATAAAAAGAGAGGCGGAAATCCGCCTCTCAAATTGTGCCAAAAAATGTACGTCCCCAAATGGCTGCTTTTTATTTGCTTGTCAACACAACAGAACCGTCCCCTTGTGTTTTTAATGAGCTTCATAATAATACCAATTATTGCCGAGATATTCTGTCTTTTCTATAAAAATAGAATTTGGTTTGTTGCCATCTAAGGAATACGCTAAACCATATCCGGTACTCATCCACGTTTCCACAAGAAAATAAATAGAGTTTCCTTCTTTTGATATACTTTTTAAATGTAAATCTTGAATTAACTTTTCCATTTTTGGGGTTATAGAAATATATACATTTCCTTTGTATAAGTCGTGTGTCAAAATACCTTTTTCTATTTCGTCAGAATCAATATACATACTTTTGAAATCGTTGTTTTCCATAAACTTGGAAATCGAATTCAAGACATCAAGATTGGTTATATAAGTATGCATTGTTTTTTCTTTACAATTGTTGGATTCATTTGCACAAGAAAAGAGGAAATATAAAATAGAAGAATTTATCAACAGTATAAGCGATGTGCAAATTGCATAACGCCTTTTGTACTTTTTTATCTTTGTCTTTCTATTTGCCATAGTATTTTTTTACCCCCATACGTATAATTTCGTGGTCATAACTTTCGTTAAGAATCTCGTATATTGAGTCAACACCATTTAATATTCTGGAAGCATAGATTGATCCTGCTAGTAAAATTTCTTCATTAAGACCTAATGCAGTTCCAGCATAGCCATATAAAAAATTACCGAGATCTTCGGGCGTGAAAAAATAATCTTCATATATAACTCTATTAAAAGTGCCCGGATATGTTATTCCTACAGTTTTCGCCCATATTTCGGGAACTTTAATGTCCCATTCGGCATTATTGCCACCTGGGGACGTACACGAAATGGTACTATTTTAAAATTAAATCAAGAAAAGGATGCCAAAAAATGTACGTCCCCAAATGGCTCAAATGACTCTTATTTATTTGACTTTTTCAGTAGTCTCAAACCGTTCCCTTGTGTTCCTGTTTGTGGCTCCTTGTGTTTCAGTTGCCAAGACAGCAGAACCTCCTCCTTGTTTTCGTCCGCCGCTCTTTTTTTTAGCGATGAATTTATCACATAATCCATATCTTGTTGCTTCCCTATCAAAAAAAGCTTTACTAATATTTCCCCATTTTCATATATTATATTTTCACTATCCAACAGTAATCCGAATTTAGTTAGTTCCAATAGTTTTTCTTGGATGTTCACAGGGATATTTCCGACAGAAGTATTTATTTTTTTTTCAATCATATTTATAATCTTGCAGTTTAACACACTTTTAAACGTATCGGTATTACGTAAATACACTTTAGTGAAAAAGCCATCATCATGCGCTAGATAAACAACATTATTATTAAGGTTGTGAAAAAAAGGACTTTTTAAAGGTCTAAACATATGAGCCAAAAATAACAGCTCTGCAATTTGTTGTTCTGTTAGCAATTCTATCTTATTGTCAGAATAATCAATAAAACAAAAGTCTCCATATGTATGGATGTCTTTCTGTGCCAAAAATTCTATTCTCTCTTTTCCTTCTACCAATTCAAATCGTTTATAGTTTTTGTCCCCAATATAATCAGATTTTAGTAATAAAATATTTTCAATAGGAATATTGAAATATTTTATAAACTCAAAAAATCGTATACCTGTATACGTTATTTCATGTTCTTCAATATCTAAATAGACATATATTAAACTCTTCCTCATTTTATATTCTCCTCTCAAAAACCAAACACTGGTATAAAAGCTGGCGACGCAACCGGAAATTGAGTCGGAATTATTAGCGGGACAACAGGGATTATTGAATATACATTTTCTTGGATGCCTTTTGAATATAAAGCCATTTGGGGACGTACATTTTTTGGTAGTATTTTATGCTTTTGTTATTACGCCCCTAGAAATACCTGTAATTCTTTGCAGATGTCTGACTGGAAATTCCTTTTTCAACTCCGCTAAAATCTTGTCACGTTCAATTTTTGAATATTTTGATATACTTTTTGGATTGTCGATATTATGATGCTTTTTCAAAAACCTCAAAACATCTTCATCTGTTTTCTTTTTGCTATCCGTAACCCTGAATTCAAAATTATCAATTTCTTTATGATAATCAATAAACTCGCTTTTGCTTGTCATTTCAAACAAAAATGTTGTATCGGTCAATTCGCCTTCGTTAATATATTCCACATAACTCGAATGAGGATAAGCTTCAATTTCATTTACCATACCTGCCTTGATGGGGTTTTGATGAACATATCTTATCAGTTGCAGAAAATATTCATCAATTTCTACAGGCACACTTTTGTATCTGTTTGCAATTAATGCGCCACTTCTGCCATACTTGATGTTATACCATCGAGCATATTTCGTCAAAATTCTCTTCATAATGAGAGAGATGTCGCCGGTATTTCTTTCTTTCAAGACTATATGAACATGATTACTCATAAAACAATATGCATATATTTCAAAACCCATTTCTTGCTTAACAATGCTAATCGTTTCTTTCAACTTTTCAAAATCAGAAGTCTCTTCAAATATGTTTTGTTGATTAACGCCTCTGAATAAAATATGGTACACTCCGCTTTTGCTGATAGTTCTTGCGAGCCTGCTCATCCTATCACCCCTTTAGCAAAGTGTACCATATCTCTATTTAATTGTCAATAAGATGGTGCCAAAAAATGTACGTCCACAAATGGCTCGTCCCCAAATGGCTCACCGGACGTCCCTAAACACCAGAAAAAGTGGCTAAAATATCATTTATATCCTGGTGCATCAAATTTACTTTATCCCAATCCCGTGCTGCCAAATCTAATTCAATTGCATCCACTGGATAGTCGGCAGTTTGTCGAATAGCACTATGTTTATCGGCAATAGAAAGTAATGCCGTAATATCTGCACCTGTTCCGGTAGCATAATAAAAACACTGTCCGTTAATTTGACCTATTTCCGTCACATTATCCCAATATGAATCATTTTCGTATATTCTTTGAGAAATAATATAAAATAGTGGAAGACCTCCGTTAAAATAGTCAACACTTGCAATAGAACCAGTTTTACTTTTTCCTACAAATTTAACTCTACATATTCCCGCTTCGGGAATATCAACAGAATACCAGCCACGCCATGTTTCAGGGAATGTTATTTGATAGCCTTCATCATAATTAACATATACCAACTCCTCAAATCCTTCAATATTTGGTATCACATCTTCCAAATGTTCTGAATTTACCTTAAATTCTCCTGAAGTTCTCACTTCTCCTGCGTTTATGTCGTTGCTTTTTTCTATATTGTTGCACGAAGTCAATACAAACGCTAAAATGATAACAATTACATGTTTATTTATGTGAATACCCCCTTAATAAGATTTACTGAGTTCTTCCGGATGAATTATCATAATTTGTTGGTACAAATCCTTTTAATGTACCCCCATTACTTCCGAAAGCACTAAACTCCGTAATGTGTCGTTTTAAAACTTTTACTTGGTTATCGGCATTACCTTCTATTGTATATACATATGGTGCATCATATGCAAGCGCCACCTGGGGACGTACACGAAATGGTACTATTTTAAAATTAAATCAGGAAAAGGATGCCAAAAAATGTACGTCCCTAAATGGCTCCGTCCCTAAATGGCTCGTCAATAACATGGTACCAAAAAATGTACGTCCCCAAATGGCTTTGTCGATACCGTAGATATAGGTTGCGGTAATCACGAGTACAGATGGACGGCTCTATTGTGTTTCTATTTATTCGCTTGTCATCACAACAGAACCATCCCCTTGCCGTTCCTTCACCAATTCTTCAATTCCGACACTCAGCGTTTTTGAAAAATAAACAAGCTCTATATCCGTCACAAAACGCTGGCCCGACTCTATTCTTTGTACAGCATTTTTATCAATATCTAGTCCTTCAAGCTGCAACCTGTCTGCCAGCTTTCTTTGGGAAAACTTCAGTTCCTTGCGCAATATGGCAATATTCCTGCCACAAACATTATTCCTTCCATCTTTTGCTTTATTTATAAACATTTTTCGCCCTCTTTTGACATTCAGTACTTGTCATTTATACAATTATATGCTATAATCATCTTATAAATGACATTCACTAAATGTCATTTATTGGGGCTACCATTTTACTCGGAAAAACAAAAGTAAAAAGGAGAGAATTTACAAATGATGAAAAACAGAAGTAAAGCCTTGTTGACAGCAACAATTTTGGCAACAGTTTATGCAATTTATCTGATTAGCTATTTCTACAGCAACACCGCATCTGCGGAAGGTGCAGAGGCAATCGGCAGTGCAATAGCAACCGCTATGGTTACACCTCATTTAACAGTATTCCTTATCGGAGCAGCCTTCGGATGGCTTGGATTCTTCCTCAAAGCCAACTGGGGAGCACTTGTGGCTGCAATTTTGTATGCGGTGGGTGTATTTATGTTCCTTATGTATTTTATGTTCAGTCTTCCCATAATGATTCTTGGCTTCATAGGCTTCAGCAATCAAAAAAAGCTGAATAAGTCTGCAGTTGCAGAATAATCAGCCTCATTTATATCCGAGTAAAAATAAAGACGTCGAAACGGAATCCGTTCCTACGTCTTGCTTTTCGATCTATAATTTTCCCTTTGCTTCTTCAAGCATTTTTTCAACTTCCTCTTTTTGCAAAACACTGAGGAAGGAAAATCTCTTTCCAAGGGACTCTTCAATAAGCTCAATTCCTCTTTCCTTCTGACCGTTTTCAACCAGAAGCATACCAAAATTGTAATAAGGTTCAGGGAAATGCGGGTTCTTTTTGAGCAATTCTTCATAAACCTCGGTTGCCTTTTCAACATTTCCGTAAAGCGCATATGACTCCGCAAGATTATCCATAATAATCATATCATCCGAGTTATAATCATAGGCTTCAAGGTTAAAATTAAGTGCCTTTCTGGCATCACCCTTGATAACATAAAACAAGCCCAAATTCTGATAAATATTGGTCGTCTTGTAGTCCACAATGGCTTCTTCGGTCATTTCAATGGCATAATCAAGATTTCCTCTTTTCCACTCCACAACAGCAAGAAGCGACTTGATTCTCTTTTTCAGTTCAGGCTTCTTGGCTGAAAGCGAAGAATGGGTCAGAATTGTTCCTGCAAGATCAAGCTGCCCATCACGCAAAAGCAGGTACCCGTAAAACATCATACTTGCTGCACCCAGCTTTCCGATTCTGTTGGCAACCGCAAACCATTTCAGAGCACTTTTCAGGTTGCCCTTTGCAAACTTTCTTTTAGCAAAAATCGCAACAACTTCCGAACGCTTAATAATAAGAAACACAATCAGTACGATAGTGGTCAACATTCCAAGCAATGGCATAACAAACACACTCCTTAAAAAACCAAAAATTAACCAAGATTATTAACTGTTCTGGGATAAGGAAGGACATCACGAATGTTGCCCATACCTGTGAGATACATAACCGCTCTTTCAAAGCCCAAGCCGAAGCCTGCGTGTTTTGTACCGCCATAACGACGAAGGTCAAGATAATGACCGTAATCGTCAACATTGAGTCCAACCTCATTCATTCTTTCAAGAAGAACATCCATACGCTCCTCTCTCTGGCTTCCGCCGATGATTTCGCCGATTCCGGGAACAAGACAATCCATAGCAGCAACAGTCTTGCCGTCATCGTTAAGACGCATATAGAACGCCTTGATTTCCTTCGGATAATCCGTAACAAAAACAGGCTTTTTGAAAACTTCCTCCGTGAGGTATCTTTCATGCTCGGTCTGGAGGTCAATTCCCCACTGAACCGGATATTCAAAATCCTTGCCGCTATTCTTGAGGATTTCAACCGCTTCGGTATAAGTAACGTGACCGAAATCGTTCTCAAGAATATTATTAAGTCTATCAATAAGACCCTTGTCAACAAAATTATTGAAGAAGTTCATTTCTTCGGGAGCATTGTCAAGAACATAGCGGATAACAAACTTCAGCATATCTTCAGCAAGCTTCATATCATCATTAAGGTCAGCAAATGCGATTTCAGGTTCAATCATCCAGAATTCAGCCGCATGACGTGTTGTGTTTGAATTTTCAGCACGGAAAGTGGGACCGAAAGTATAGATATCGCCAAAAGCCATAGAGAAAGTCTCGCCCTCCAGCTGACCGCTTACGGTAAGGGATGTTTCGCGGCTGAAGAAATCCTTTGAGTAATCAATCTTTCCGTCTTCAGTCTTCGGAAGATTGTCCATATCAAGAGTTGTAACCCTGAACATTTCGCCTGCGCCCTCACAGTCACTTCCTGTAATCAACGGAGTGTGAACATAAACAAAGCCTCTGTCATTGAAGAACTTGTGGATTGCGTAAGCGATAACCGA
The DNA here is from genome assembly GCA_045579055.1 of Clostridia bacterium. Classification (GTDB taxonomy): domain Bacteria; phylum Bacillota; class Clostridia; order Monoglobales; family Monoglobaceae; genus SIG440. The sequence continues at coordinate 13,842 of JAZNLK010000047.1, read as the reverse complement.
ACGAACACGGAAAACTGCCGAAAAAGTGTTTGTTCTGGCTCTCAGATGCGGAATTGTTCTGAGGAACTCAAAAGAATGACGCTTTTTCTGAAGTGGATAGTCGGGAGTGCTTTCACCCTCAACCAAAACCTTTGTTGCCTTGATTTCAAAAGGCTGCTTGGCATCAGGAGTAAGCTCCAGAACCCCTTCAACACGAACAGATGCACCAACATTAAGCTTACAGAGTTCAGCGAAATTATCGAGCTTTTCTTCTTCAATAACAACCTGAATGTTTTTGAAATAGGAGCCGTCATTAAGTTCAACAAAACCAAAATTCTTGGAAGCACGAAGAGTTCTCACCCAGCCGTTAACCGAAATAACCTGACCGCCTATTTCGTCTGATTTCAAAAATACTTCTTTAATTTTCATTAACTTCATAACCTTTCTAACGACAAAAATTTTGTCCATAATAATCTAATCTATATTATACAGAATATTTTCCAAAAAATCAACCATAATATGTATAAGAAAGAAAAAAACTTTAAAAGTATTAAACTGTTTCACCTGTCGCACAAAGAATTCCCATCAAAAACACTATATTTTCCGAAAGGCTGTGATTTTGTGAAGTTTATCCCCATAGGCAACAAGCATATCTCTTACGAAAATCTGGATGATGTCCGCCAAGACCATGACACCGGAACACCCCGACATATTCCTTCATATTACGAAACCGCCAAAAAAGCTAAAAAAGCAAAAAAGAAATAATCCCCGGAATTCAATTTCAGTATACTCCTGTCAAAACCCTCAACAAACGACCAATGGTGCGATGTCCAAGGACATCGCACCGTACTTATTCATCCAGCTCCTGCCCGTTTCTTGCATCAAAATGCAGAATTTGTCCCGAATCCAGAGCCACCTGCCAGACAGGAATCGCAAGAATATTCCGATAGCTGACCGCACTTTTTCCGATATAGTATCCGTGCTTCACACTTATTATGCTGTGCGAAACATTCTTTTTAAGTTTTTCGCTTTTTGCAAGTCCCACAAGAACCCCTTCAACATCAGGATAAACACTGGAGCTTTCCGAAACCTCAAGCCCGGAAATAATATTCTTTCCGCCAATGGTAACAATCCGATTATCCATAATATCAAAAGACACATACGCATCAAAAAACTCCGCATTTTCGTGTTTAACCGTAAAAATTGCTTTTGTACCGTTGGGAATATGATTGAAGCCGTTAAAAGCATAAGCATGCTCCATCATCCCAAGTCTTTTCATCTCTTCACGGCACATTGCCTCGCCCTGTTCGGCAGAAAACTCACCATCCGATGCTCCCACAGCAGTTCTTCTGAATATGAATTCATCGCCGTTTACAAACAAGCTTCCCTCAGAGCTGGCATACATTCCCTGTCCTGTTTCATCATAGTCATTTCCCAGGAACTTAACAATCATTTCCTTTGTGCTTCCGAACATCTTTTCCAGATAATAATTCTTTGCCCCTGGCGTCTCAGGCAATTCCAGTTTTTCAGGAAGAAAAATCATTTTTCTTGCCAGGATTTCCGAAACATTGTCTGCCATAGCCAGTTTTTCTTCCTGAGCATAACGGTCAGCATTATACAGTATAACTCCCATAACCGTGTTTGCAACAACAAGAAGAACAATAAACACCGTTTTCAATCGTCTCAGATCCATACCTATTCCCCCTTGATTTCCCAAACCGCAGAGGTTTCTTCTTCGTTCTTCAAAATTTCATAAACCGGATATGCACCTGTGATTTTTGTACAAGCCGGATTTTTTTCACAAAAAGAGTCAATAGCCGAAAGAATATCGCCAAGCTCTGCTTCTGAATCAGTCTTTGAAACAGCTCTTATTCTTATTCTGTATTCAACAAGCACACCGTTTTTAATCAGAGCCTCAACAGCATACCCTTCGCCAAGCCGAACCCGACAGCTGTCAACATAATAATCAAGCTTCACCGTCATTGCCGCCGAAGCCTTAACGTCAGGAAACTCCACAAAGCTCAGGGATGTGTGATTTTTCTCGTTTCCCAAACCGCTGACACCCATTATATTCCGATTAAGCTTCGCCAGACCTTCAACAACCGAATATGCGTTATTCCCGTTTTTGGTTGACGAAGTCAAAGCAATTCCATCGTCAGCAGTCAAAGCCTTGTATTCAATGGTTCCGTCAGGACTTACACTTACAGTTCCGGTCTCACTGACAAAAATCAGCTTGCCGTCACTGTCCGCATACTGACGAATGGTATTGGGATTATAACCAAACACACTCATAAGATTAACTGCAAACTCGGTAGTTCCGGTAAAATCAATTCCCTCAATGTACTTCTCAGGAATTACCGAAATAACATTTGGCATATTTTTCTTTTCAACAGGCAAAACAAAATTTGAGTTCAAAGAAACTTTTCCTTCTTCTTCCTTGTCAAGATTCAATTCTCCTGCAAAAACACAGTTGCTTTTTTCCTCAGCAACAAGTCTTTCAATGGTTTCGTTCAGCATTATCGACGAAACTCCGGTCTCAATACTGAAATATTCTTCTGTATCATCCGTACGCACCAGAACCGTCAATCCATCCTCCCCCGAGGCAGGGACAAAAAGCATTTCAGAGTACTGCGAAACAACAGAGGGGAAGCCGTCAGCATTCGTCAATAGTGCCTGAGCCTCAAAGTCTGTTCTGCGGGCACAAGGATACCGAACATAAAGCACTTCTCCTTTTAATGCCTTTTCCCAGTCCTTTATGTCACTACGGCGAAACTCCGTTTTTTCATAGGTATAAATCTCCTTGACAGCCGTTTCAACAAGTTCAACAAGCTTATCATATTCCTCGTCGTCAGTTCCAAAAAGATATTTACCTTTTGAATGCTCAATCATCAGTTTTTCAGGTGCAGACATATTATAAAAACGACTGACCAGATTCTCATTCCCGGATTCATTTCCAAAATCAACATCCTCCTGATTCCAGAATACACCCCCGGCATCGGTTTTATCATCAAACAAATTCAAAACCTGATTCAAAAGATAAACGCAGCAAACACAAAGGGCAATCAACAAAACAGTTTTGCCCTTTTCAATCAAAGCCTTTCTTTGACTGCGGGTAATCTTTTTCATCAGCTGAACCTCCTTAAAAACATTTCCTATGGTAGAACAAAAGGACGACCAACGGTCGTCCCTGGGCTGTTACAAACATAAATTGTGCAACACGACCTGTTTCCCCGTCGGCACTACACCGTCAAAGACTTAATCAGGTCAATAATATTATAGCTGAATTTTGTAAGCGACAGTTTCATAAACTGAACGTGTTCACCGTTTGCTGCACGGACAAGAATAATATTTTCACCCTGTCCAAGATCAACCGAACCCATAAAGAGTCCCGATGTTCCGATTGTTACTTCAGCACCGGACTGCACCAACTGTGCCTCCCCGTCCTCATCGATATACTGTGCTTTGTTGTACACCTTCTCATAAACATCAGCTTCTTCGTTATAGGAATAAAGAGTAACCACAGTTCCGCCCATTCCGTATCCTGAAATAATGTATGTTGATTCAAAGGTTGAGTCTTTCTGATTTTCGGGTTTTGTCACAATAATAAGGTCAGACGTTGTTCCTTCGATGTTGGATTCCAATGTTTCAGGGGACTCAGAAGCAAACACACCAAGCTGACAAAGACTTAAAACCAACAACATCAGAAAAACTGAAAAAATTCTTTTCATAACCGGCCTCCTTTTCTCAAAATCAATAACGCACCAAAATCGGTACTTCTTTACATAACCTTCACGCAGGGCAAGTCAGACGCCCAACATATCCGCAAAGCCTCTTCCGAGCTTTTGCTAATATGAGTATAACATACAAATGTTACAAAGGCATTACAAGCACATTACATTTTTCTAAAACTTAAAAAAGCCGTACACATCAGCTTTTTCGGACAAAATTCTGCGTCACCTTTTGTCTTTTGTTGCAATATAATATACTGTGCCGTAAAATATACACGGCAGTGTTTTCTTTACTCAGCCCCCATCGCGCCCACAGTTGGGGCAAGGGTAGTTTTCCGACAGCCGTGGGCAGAAAGGCTCTGAATATATTATGAAAATCTTTATAGATCCGGGGCACGGCGGTCCGGACCCGGGTGCAGTAGGCAACGGTGTTACGGAAGAATTTGTTAACCTCAATGTATCCTTGGAGCTTGCACGTTTACTCACCGACGCCGGCTATGACGTGCGGCTTTATCGTACAACAAGCGACGAAAATGTTCTGGAAGACAAAAACTCCGATTTACGTAGCCGTGCGCAAACCGCAAACAATTGGGGCGCCGACTATTTCATAAGCATCCACACAAACAGTTCTGTTCGCCCCGACGCACAGGGTGTCGAAGCATATGTTTACCGTTTGGGCGGCACATCGGAACGTCTCGCCCAATCAATTGTGGACTCCGTCTCGGAGCAGTTGGGGTCACGCAACCGAGGCGTAATGCGGGCAAACTTCGCAGTACTCCGACGAACCAATATGCCCGCTGTACTGGTTGAACTGGGTTATCTGACCAACACCACCGAAGCCCTGAACCTGAACAGTCCGGCATGGCAAAGAGCCGTTGCCGCCGCTATCTTTGACGGCATAGTAAACGCCGTGGGGTTGCCTCGTTGACCCAACTGTTATCCCTTCCGGGTAGCCGTTTTGAAAGCTTTTATTACAAAAGGGGTGTTGCTTGCCGCAACACCCCTTAAACACGCAATAATCAATTCTTCTGTCATTCAACAGAAATCTCTACAACCTCAACATCCGTCACACTCTCAGGAGCTTCCGCAGGCTGTTCTTCCGGTCGGATTGTTTCTTCCCCCTGATTTGACTCATCCGGTCGAGTCGGTTCAGTTCCTTCAGTTTCGCCGTTTTCCCCGGATATCTCACCGGAAGTCTCTTGGGTTTCCTCATCTGTTTCGCCTTCCAGCTCAACAGCTTCACCGGTATATTCCGCCAGACTTTCCGGAGCAGTTTCCATATCCGCAGGGTTCACAAGCACTTCCGTATCCGTTGCACGATAAACACTGCCCGTTAGCTTTTCATTCTTCACTTCAACCCCATCCACAGTAACAATACGTCTTGAAGCAACACCGTATCCCGAAGCACCTCTGGAAACGGTCTTTTTGTATCCCTGAGGAATGGATTCATCAGCTGTTTTGTTCACCTTGGGAGTATAGGAACCTGTAACGGAATGAACCACTTCAACCTTCTCTCCATCAGGCTTCACACCCAGAATTTTACACACAAGCTTTCTGTTGCTGTAAGTTGCAACAATCTTCACAGGATATTCTGTATCATTTCTGAACTTAAAGTCTATGTAGCCCTGAGCAATGGTAGCATCCTGACCGCCGGGAACATATGAAACCGGCAATGAATGCGAGGTTCTTTCAACAATCTCAAGGTTAGCATAAAGAACAGCACCATAAAGCGTTGATGAAGGCTGACAAATACCTCCGCCTATACCGGATTCAACCCTGTTCCCCACATAAACCCCGGCTGACTGATAACCGTTTTCAGCCGTTCTGGGAAGGATTGCCTGATCATACGAGAACACATCTCCGGGCATAAGAACACGTCCATTGATTCGGTCAGCTGCCAGCTCAACATTGCTTGCTCTGGCATAAGAACTCGACGCATAACCGGAGCTCCACTCACCCATAACATCTCTGAACAGCAAGCCTTTAAGCTGTTCAGCCGTCACCTCAGGTGCAACAGTTTCCACATTGAGGCTGTATGACTGCTCCTTGGACTTCAACGCTTTTTTTATTTCATCTTTACCAACAATCACGCTGTATTTTTCATCCGTAATAACAACCTGACCGTTTTCAAGCTTATACTCCGCATTTTTTGCAGGCTCAGTGAGCATGGCATAAAACTCGTCCGCATCAACATCCTCAGGCTCAGCATCCTCAATCACAAAAACAACTTCATTGACATTCTCGTCTGCAATGGCTTCTCCAACAGCAGCCATAGCTTTTTTCATAATAACACAGCGACCGCCGTGACCCTTGGTTATTGTCAGCACATTTCCGTCAACGGAATATTCCGTTTCCTTGACTTCGGTTGCATATTCTGCCGAAAGCTCATCAACAACAGCTTTCAGCGAAGCCTCGTCAACAGCAACCACAGCCTCTATATCCTTGCCGCCGAAAACCGAGCCCATAAGCGAAAATGCCTTTGATAAAAAACCACCTGAACGTCCGTGTTCAAAAGCCTGCCTTGCAATTTGTTCCGCATCAATACCGCCGGGAACAAGTTCCTGAACCGATACTGTCTTTTGGTTATCTTCACACTTCAGAACAAGTGTTCTTGAATTCAAAGGTTCCACGATTTGATTCTGAATTTTGGCAGTTGCACTTTCGATACTCATTCCGCCCACGTCAACTCCGTTAACAGAAACACCGGGCATTATATCGCCATATGACGCCGCATAAATGCAAAATCCAACAAACAATACCACAACTGCCGCAACAACTGCGGTAATAATGCGAACTTTTTTCGAGCTCTTCAGTTTGTTTCTAAATTCATTCAGAAATCCCGACTTCTTCTTTTCGGATTTTCCCGTTCTTTTTGTTTTTTCACTCATCAGATTCCACTCTCCGCTCCGAATAAGTTAATAATACACATAAAGCCGAAACCGTTGCACCAACAATACACACCACCAAAGGTCTATCAGCACAACACTTTCTCATCATAACTGATTTTAACACATTGTGCAAAAAAGTCAATATTTTTTAATAATTTTCTTTAAACAAGCTTCTTCACAAAGGATTTTCACGGATAATTTATGCAAAACAGGGAACACTTGAAATGAGGTGACCCCACAATGACTATAAAAAAATGGCTGTTTTACTCCGAAACTCAGAGGTCCGAGCATCCTAATCTGCCTGAATCACATCCTGCCTATCCAAACAACCCCGGCAAGAATTCCTATATAAGCAACAACATAAAAAACAAAACTGCCCATACCTACAAAACAGGAACAGTCAGCAAAACTCTGACCGAAAACCTTGAATTTATCAAAGATGCCTTCGAAACATCAAAAAACTTCGACCTGATAATCCGTGAATTCCGCATAAAGACCCCCACCTGTCCCACCGATGCTTTCCTGATATTTTATGACGGACTTTCCAACAAGGAATACGTAAACCGTGACATTCTGAACCCTTTGATGACAAAAGGAGTCTCCTCTCCGTCCGGAGACCTCGAAAGCGATATCTACGAAACCGTCCTGACCCAGGCTCCAAACACAAAAATCACAGATATGAAATCAATAATCGAAGCTGTGTGCTTTGGCAACTGTGCTGTTTTTGTGGACGGTTGTGCCTGTGCTTTTGTGGCAGATATCAAAGGCTGGAGCAGCAGAAGTGTGGGAACACCTGTTTCCGAAGCAATCCTTACAGGTCCTCAGGAAGCCTTTTGTGAATCGGTTATGCCAAATATCGCCCTTGTAAGAAAAATCCTGAAAGACCCCAACCTGATTGCCGAAAATATTCCTGTTGGCATAAAAAGCAACACTCCTTGCGCTCTTATGTATATAAACGGAATCACCAACATCGCCTTGGTGGCGGAAGCACGACGTCGTCTGAAAAACATTGAAACCGACTATATTTTTTCGTCAACAGACATAGAAATGCTTATGGAAGAAAGCACCCTTTTTCCACTTCCGCAAATCCTGAAAACCGAACGACCCGACCGTGCCGCAGCAATGCTGGCAGACGGAAAAATCGTAATTATGGTTCAGGGCAGTCCTTTTGTTCTGGTTCTGCCCGCAACCGCAACCGATCTGGTTGAAACCGCCGAAGACAACTACGTCCGCATTCCCGAAGCCAACTTTATGCGTCTGGTGAGAATAACAGGCTGTCTTCTGGCATTGCTCCTGCCCGGTCTTTTCATCAGCACCGTTCTTTATCACCACGAAAGCATCCCCACCGACCTGATTCTCGCCATTGAAGCAAGCCGTGAGCAAATGCCCTTTCCAACCGTTCTGGAGCTTGTCATAATGATTCTCGCCTTTGAACTGATAAAGGAAGCCTCCATCCGTGTCCCCGACCCCATCGGTTCAACCTTGGGAATTGTGGGCGGTCTGATACTGGGTCAATCCGCCGTAAGTGCAAATATTGCCAGTCCCCTTCTCATAATAATCGTCTCCATAACGGCACTTGGTGCCTTTGCCGCTCCGTCGCCTTCCGTTTCAAGAGCATTATCTGTTCTGCAGTTCTTCTTCATATTCCTCGGAGCAGTTGCCGGATTCACAGGGATTGCCGCCGGAATATTCTGCGGACTTATATACCTCAGCAACAGCAAATCCCTCGGAATTCCATATCTTGCCTCGAACAAAGGTACTCAAAGCACCGTGTTTATACCTCCTGTATGGCGTCGTGAAAGACGACCCCGTAGTCTTCTGACCCAGAACAGCCGCAAGCAACCCCATATAAGTCGAAAATGGAAAGGAAACAACAATGAATAACCCTCAATCAAAAAACCCAACCGAAAGTCTTTTCTTCCCGGCACTAATTCTGCTGACAGTGAGGCTGACCACCAACCTGCCGTTGCTTCATATCCGCATCTCAGGCTCCGGTGCACCACTTTGGACACTGACTTCAGGGCTGGCGGCATTAGCTGTCACCTTCCTTCTTTGTCGCAAGCTTACAGGAGCAAATCTCCTGACCGCTACCGAAAAAGCATTCGGGAAGTTGGGAAAGCTTATCCTTTCACTGATTCTTTTGGTATATCTTTTCATTTCCACATCATATACCCTGACCGAAACAGTTTCATTCACAAAACTCATTGCGCTGCCCTCAACTCCATTTTGGTTTGCGGCAATTATCTTCATTCTTGCGGCAATCTTCGGCGCTATAGGGAACACAGAAGGTCTTTTGAGAACCTCCCCATTCATCGCCCTGTTCTTTCTTGCGATACTTGCTGTCACAGCCGTTTCGGTGCTTTCTCGCGGCACCTTTACCAATCTTTTTCCCATTCTTGGGACGGACGCAAAGGGTGCATTGTCAAAAAACTTTGCCGGAATTTCGGCATATGCTGATATAATTACGGTTTTTCTGCTTATCCCCGACGAAAATCCCTCAAAAAAACTCCGCAGAAGTCTCCTGACCGCAACAGGTCTGGCGGTTATTATCAACTTCATTTTCATTCTTGCCTATACCTCTGCCATTCCTTACCCATTATCTGCAAAAGAACAGTTCCCTGCATACCTTTTGCTGAAGCAGGTGTATCTGGGCAGATTTTTTCACCGTATTGATGCCCTTTTCCTGCTTTCATCAACAATGAGCGGAATGTTTTCCATAGCCTTGAACCTAATGCTTATGGGCAGAATATTCCAACATACCTTCGGCATATATCCCTCAAGAATAAGCATATTCCCTTTGGCAGGCTTGGTTTACTTCCTTGCCCTGACCTCACCGCATTTTCCCGTAACTCTCCCAATATCCGCCTCGCTGATTCTGGTGGCAATTTTCACCACAGCCGCCATATTCACACGAAAGGAGAAGCCGCTAAAAAATGAAAAATAAGTTTATCCTCATCCTCCTTCTTCTGACATCGGTCGTTCTGACAGGTTGCTATGATTTGAACGAAATCGACGAAACCGCATACATCGTTGCATTGGGAATTGACAAGGAATCTGATGACAAATTCGTGTATACATTCCAATTCTCATCGCCCCTGGCCGCCACATCCGGCTCTCAGAGCGACAAAAAATCCGACAGTGGCGGAGGCTCAGGCGGCAAGGATGCCTCGGTAAACAACCTGACCGTCAGCGCCCCCGATTTTTACATTGCCCGAAGTATGACGAATAACTTTATGTCCAAAAACATAGATATGTCCCACCTGAAGCTGATTGTTTTTTCTTCCGAAATTGACACACAGGATTTGGAAGACCACTCCCGTCTCCTTCTCCGTGAGCGTGAAGTCCGCCCCCACACCACCGTTGCGGTTTCTGCCGACAGTGCCTCGGACTTTCTGAAAAACGTCAATCCGGAGCTCGAATCCAACACTTCAAAATACTATGAACTGATGAGTCTGCGTTCCAACAACCCCTATGCTCCCACAAACCACCTGAGCAATTTCGTGGACAATCTCACAAGCGGAACCTGCGACACAGTTCTTCCCCTGGGAACAAAAGGAACAGCTATTAATCAAATGCCCTCCGACAGCTCCACCAATGGCTGGATAAGCACATACGGCTCAGTCATTGAATCCGACCGCTCGGTGCTTTATGGTATGGCAATTTTCAAAGACGGCCAAATGCACAGCACAATGGACGGCGACAGTTCAATGATATTCAATATCCTTAACCGAAACATAAAAACCTGCACCGTTACGGTAAAGGACAAGCATAACCCTGACCGCACCCTGAGCTTCAGAATAATAATTCCCCACAAAGCACGTTATGACGTAAACCTCGAAACCGGAGGCATAACCGTCACGCAAAGCCTCAGAGCGGAATATCTCGGCAGTATTCTCCCGGAAGGATACAGTTCTTTTGATGAATTATATTCCTGTCTCCAAAATATGATGACAAAAAGGGTGTCGGAATTTCTTTCCGATATTTCCTCCGAAAAAAATGCCGATATCCTTAATCTGCGTGAAAAAATCCGTTCACAATTTCTCACCTGGAACCAATGGAACGAGTTTGACTGGGACAGCTTTTATTCTCGCTCAGCTTTCTCGGTGAATATAAATCTGACATAAAAAACAATTACAAAAAATGTCATTCTGAACAAAGCTGAAGAATCTTAATAACAGAAATCATTCTTCACTACATCCAAAATGACATTTTGCTTAACATAATGGCATTGCAAAAAAAGGAGGTCTTTTCTTGCCGATTTTACCCAAACTTTTATTTTTAACAGCCATTATATGGTGTGCCGTATACAACATCAGCTATGCGTTTTTCCAAATAAAAAACAAGCATCCTTTTCCGGGCTTCACCGTCATTGCATTAACCGTCCTTATGCTTGCAATGACAGCGGTTTCCGCTTTCAGGCTGTAGTCCAACAATCCGTTGCTTTCAGACCTTATAGCTGACAATTCTGCCTGTTATATCCTCATTGCTGTCCAGCAAAAATTCCATATAATTGGCGGCGGTTGCGTGATATCTTCCGTCACGGGTTTTTGTTTCTGCCAGAACTTCAATCTCACGACCCTTGAATGAATCATAAAACTCCGCCTTCATCTTTTCGCTGAGTTCAAGCATCCTTCCGCTGCGTTCCTCCTTGACCTGTTCGGGAACCTGATTCTCCATTTTCTCCGCAACAGTCCCCTTTCGGATTGAAAACTTGAAAACGTGCATCTGCATAAATCCGATTTTTTTGCAGAAATTAAAGGACTCTTCGAACTCCTCATCGGTCTCACCGGGAAATCCCACCATAAGGTCGGTGGTGATTGAAACATCTTTCAGTCCGGCTCTGAGTCTGCTGACCGCCTCAAAGTATTCCTCTGCAGTATATCTCCGTTTCATTCGTTTTAAAGTCTCAGTGCATCCGCTTTGGAGCGACAGATGGAATTGCGGACAAAGATTAGGAAGCTTTGCAATTCTTTCAACAAACTCTTCAGTTATTGCCACAGGCTCAACCGAGCCAAGGCGAACCCTCTTTATCCCTTCGACCGAACAAACCGCCTCAATCACATCAACAAGCCCCGTACCATCCTTCAGATCCTTTCCGTAAGAACCAATATGAATCCCGGTAAGAACCACTTCTATATATCCGTTTTCCGCCAACAGCTTCACTTCTTCAACGATTTTATCAATACTTCTGGACCGCACAGGACCTCTGGCATAAGGAATAATACAATAAGCACAAAAATTATCACAACCGTCTTCAATCTTAACATTCGCACGAATTCTGCTCTGTTTTGACACAAGACACATTTCCTCAAACCTGCGCACCTTCATAATATCTCCGCAAGCAACGGTCTTTTTGCCCTTCACGGCTTCTTCAACAAGTCGGGGAATGTCAGACTTTCCGTCGTTTCCGACAATAATGTCAACACCCATCTTCTCAATTGATTGGGTGTCGGTCTGAGGAAGGCATCCCACAACTGCCACAACAGCCTCGGGGTTTTTCTTCTTTGCACGGCTTATCTGCTGACGGGATTTCTGTGCACCGATTGATGTCACCGCACAGGTATTGACAACAACCACATCCGCCGCACCGTTTTCAACAACATCAAAGCCCCTGCGCCGAAACAGCTCCGCCATTGCCTGACTTTCATAGAAATTGGTTTTGCACCCCATAGTTATAAATTTCACGGTCATATTTAAAAACTTCCAATTCTTTATAATTTTTTGTAAAAAAATTTGTGATAAAATTATACACTTTTTTATTGACTATTGCAAGAAAAAATTATATAATAGGAAAGGAAAATATTTACGGAGGTGAAATAATATGAAAAAATTTGAAGTTTTGCTTAGTTCCACAAATGATGTAAAGGTTTTCGTTAACACAGTAACCAAATACGATTTCGACATCGATCTCACATCAGGCAGATACGTTGTTGACGCAAAATCAATCATGGGTATTTTCAGTCTTGACCTCAGCAAGCCCATCACTCTTGAAGTTCACAGTGACGACTGCGATGCTTTGGTTGAAGAACTCAAACCCTACATTCAGTAATTAAAAATCCCACATCAGCACGGGCAAAATTCCGTTTTCGATCTTCTGTTAAAATTTTAACAGAAAACGATCGCGGTTTTTTGTGCCCTTTTGTGCGTTTAAAAATAGTTTTATGGACAACAACTTTTTTATGTCAGAGGCTCTGCGTGAAGCCCAAAAAGCATATGCTTTGGGCGAAACCCCTATCGGTGCAGTGGTGGTGAAGGACGGCGAAATAATCGCCCGTGCCCACAACCTTCGCGAAACAGGGAAAAACGCTTTATACCACGCAGAAATTCTTGCAATCGATGCCGCTTGCAAAGTCTTGGGCGGCTGGAGGCTTCACCAATGTGACCTCTATGTGACCCTTGAGCCTTGCATTATGTGCAGCGGAGCAATCGTCCAGGCAAGAATAAAAAACCTTTACTACGGAGCTGATGATCCAAAGGGCGGTGCGGTGAAATCCATCGCACAGATTCCCTCAATGGACAAGCTTTGCCACCACCCTTATGTTGAAGGCGGCATTATGGCTGAAGAATGCTCCGAAATCCTGAAAAGCTTTTTCAGAGATTTGAGGCAAGGTCTGACAAAACCAATCAAGTAATAAATTAATTAATATATATTTTATAGGAGGAATTTTTGACATGAGCAAAAAATTCGTTTATCTTTTCAGCGAAGGCGACGCTTCAATGAGAGAACTTCTCGGCGGTAAAGGCGCTAACCTTGCTGAAATGACAAAAATCGGTCTCCCTGTTCCCCAGGGCTTCACAGTTACAACAGAGGCTTGTACTCAGTACTATGAAGATGGCAGAAAAATCAATGATGCAATCCAGGCAGAAATTATGGAATACATCACAAAGATGGAAGAAATCTGCGGCAAGAAGTTCGGCGACAAGGAAAATCCCCTTCTCGTATCTGTTCGTTCAGGTGCAAGAGCATCAATGCCCGGTATGATGGACACAATCCTCAACCTTGGTCTTAACGAAGACGTTGTTGAAGCTATGGCTGCAAAGTCAGGCAACGCACGTTGGGCTTGGGACTGCTACAGAAGATTCATCCAGATGTATTCTGACGTAGTTATGGAAGTTGGTAAGAAGTACTTCGAACAGCTTATCGACGAAATGAAGGAAGAAAAGGGTGTAACTCAGGATATCGAGCTCACAGCTGAAGACCTGAAGGTTCTTGCAAGCCAGTTCAAGGCTGAATACAAGAACAAGAT
>JAZNLK010000046.1:0-15930 GCA_045579055.1 Clostridia bacterium | reverse complement strand
TTCAGACTGTCGAAAAACTTGCTCTACCGCAAGAAGTTTAATCAAAATACATTGTAGAGAATGGATCTATCCCTTCTGAAAAAATAAAAATTTTTCACATTAACACCGGAGTTTCATCGAGAAACTCCGGTGTTACTTGCTTTTTGCGAAATCGTTCTCTACCGTACCCACGTACGCCGACGAAAACGATTTCACAAAATATACCTGTGTTTTTCGATGTCTGCCTCAGCGTGTCGACTTTATCGACACGCTGAAGGGCGAACCGTCAGGTTCGCCCTTTATGTTGTGATTGATTATTTCAGTTCTTCAAAGTCCTCTGCTCCGTGTTTGCACAAGGGACAGATGAAGTCTTCGGGGAGTGTGTCGCCCTCATAAACATATCCGCAGATTTTGCAAACAAAGCCTTTCTTTTTTTGCGGTTGTGGCTTAGGTTTTACGTTTTCCTGATAATAGGTATATGTCATTGTGGGGGCGTCGGTAATTTTTGTTGCCTCTGTCAGGGTGCACACGAACATTCCGTGGGTGTCGAAGTCGATATACTGTTCAACTTTCAGCGAAATGAATGCGTTTACATATTTTGAGAGAACAGCAAGCCCATTTTCAGATGTCCAGTATGGTGTGTCTGCAAATTTATCCGCATCCTTGCCGCTTTGAAAGCCAAAGGTCTGAAATACCGAAAACGGAGCGTCCTGAGACAGACAGCAGATATTCATTATTCCGGTTTTTTTGATTGTGTCGTGGGAGTAGTTGGCTTTGTTTATTGTTACAGCGATGCGGTTGGGTGTGTTTGTGAGTTGGGTAACCGTGTTTACGATGAGACCGTTGTGACGGTTTCCGTCATTGGATGTTATAACATAAAGCCCATAGCCTATCTTGAAAAGGGCATTGTTATCAATGTTTTGAGTTGACATAAGAATACTCCTTTGTTCTGTTTTTGTTTTTTGAGAATATTTTATATGTTTTTTGTGCGCTTGTCAACAACTTCCTGAAACAGTTTGTAATTTTTTTGATGAAATAAAAGGTCAAATCGGTTGACATAAGCGAAAAAAAGGGGTATAATGTTGTAAAATAGGTGGATTGTGTTCGCCTTATTTTGATTTATGAATTTGGAACGGCTTTTTGCCGTCGGAATACAGGAGGAAGATGAGATGAGTTACAAAAAACTGTTTACATCAGAGTCGGTTACTGAAGGTCATCCCGACAAAATCTCGGACTTGATTTCGGATGCGGTTCTTGATGCCATTTATGCCATTGATCCTCAGGCCAGAGTTGCCTGTGAGGTTACTGTCACAACGGGTCTTGTGGTTGTTGTTGGCGAAATTACCACATCGGCACAGATTGACATTCAGAGCATCGTTCGTGAAACTGTCCGTGAAGTCGGTTATGACAGAGCGAAATACGGCTTTGACTGCGACACCTGCGGTGTTATTTGTGCACTGGATCAGCAGTCCGCAGATATTGCAATGGGCGTTGATGACAACGGAGAAGGTCACGGTGCAGGCGACCAGGGTATGATGTTCGGCTTTGCCTGCGATGAAACCGAAAGTTATATGCCAATGGCAATTGATCTTGCTCACAAAATGGCAAGACGCCTCACGGAAGTGAGAAAGAACGGAACTCTTCCGTACCTCAGACCTGACGGAAAGACTCAGGTGACCGTTGAATACAACGAAAACGGTTCGGTTAAGAGAATTGATGCGGTTGTTGTTTCAAGTCAGCACGATGAAAAAATTGAAATGACTGAACTGAGAGCAGACATTGAAAGAGAAGTTATCCGTGCCATTATTCCGGCCGGACTTATGGATGAGGATACCAAGATTTATATCAACCCCACCGGAAGATTCGTTATCGGCGGTCCTCAGGGTGATTCGGGTCACACAGGAAGAAAGATTATTGTTGATACCTATGGCGGTTATGCACGTCACGGCGGCGGTGCTTTCTCGGGTAAGGATCCCACGAAGGTTGACAGATCAGCGGCATATGCGGCACGATATGTTGCAAAGAACGTTGTTGCGGCAGGTCTTGCAAAATCCTGTGAGGTTCAGCTGGCATATTCAATCGGTGTTGCGAAGCCGGTTTCCTTGAGAATTGATACATTCGGAACGGGCGTAATCAGCGAAGAAAAGATTTCGGAGCTTGTGGGCAAGGTCTTTGATCTTACTCCCAGCGGAATTATCAGAACTCTTGATTTGAGACGTCCTATTTATAAGCAGACAGCAGCTTACGGTCATTTCGGTCGCACAGATGTGGATTTGCCTTGGGAAAAGATTGATAAATCTGCAACACTCAAGTCGTTGGCTGGTATTTAAAAAGATAATTTAAATTGCCGAAAGGCGAGGAGGAAAATTTATGAAAAAAGTATTTGCAATTTTGGTGACAGTTTGTATGTTGGCTTCGGGTATGGTTGTTTTTGCGGCAGAAGACGTTCCCGCAGCTGCAGATGATATGATTATTGAACACGAAGCACAGGGTGATGTTATGCCTATCTCTGAAGTGACAGAGGATATCCCCGTGGCTGACGCTGAAGCAACAGAAGAAGCTGAGAAGGTTGAAGATGTTGAAGAGACTGAAAAAGTGGAAGAAGTTGTAATTGATTTTGCGGCAATAGCAAAAAATACAATTATGATTGAGGGCAAAGAGGTTGCATTTGGCGACGGTATGGGTGCTTTGGTTGAAAAAGACGGTGTCCTCTTCATTCCTGTGAGAGTTGCTCTTGAGGCAGTTGGTTATCAGGTAAGCTGGGCTGAAAAGGAACAGATGGTTATGGGTGCAAATCAGCAGAACGGTGCAATGTTCATTATGCAGCTTGACAACACTCTTCTGTTCTATCTTACAGCAGAGGGACAGGAAGGCAAGCTTACAATGGAAGCTGCTCCCTTCAAAAACGAAGAGGAATGGAGAACATATGTTCCCATCAAGGCTCTGGCTGATGCTCTTGGCTATAAGGTAGGTATTGGCGGAGAAGCTTCGGATGTTGTGGCTTTGTCTAAATAAGATTTTGTGAAAAAGGACCTGCCGGACTCAGCAGGTCTTTTTGTTCTTTTATAGAAAGGAAACTTAAAAATGGACTACTATGTTTCACCGCTTCAAAATCTCATTGATGAGTTCAGGAAGCTGCCGGGGATTGGTGAAAAAACGGCACAGAGACTTGCGTATCATGTTCTGAATCTTCCTCGTGAAAAGGCGGAAAAATTTGCTGATGCTATTATGGATGCAAAAAAGAAAATAACATACTGCAAAATCTGTCAGAATTTTTCCGACAGGGATGTGTGTTCGGTTTGCGGCAATCCTGCCCGTGACCGGGGTGTTATTTGCGTTGTTGAAAATCCCAGAGATGTGATTCAGATGGAAAAGACAAACGAGTTCAAGGGAACTTATCACGTTCTTCACGGTGCCATTTCGCCCATGGACAATGTGGGTCCTGACGATATAAGAATAAAGGAACTGATGTCAAGGGTTACCGGCGGTGAGATTCGTGAGGTTATT
Organism: Clostridia bacterium; assembly: GCA_045579055.1. Taxonomy (GTDB): domain Bacteria; phylum Bacillota; class Clostridia; order Monoglobales; family Monoglobaceae; genus SIG440. The sequence goes on along the minus strand of JAZNLK010000046.1, from coordinate 12,444 downwards.
ATGACAACAAATCCCAATCTGGAGGGCGAAACAACCGCTATGTATATTTCAAAGCTGTTGAAGCCCTTTGGGGTGAAGGTAACAAGAATTGCCCACGGTGTTCCGGTGGGCGGTGAGCTGGAGTTTGCTGACGAGATTACTTTGGCAAAGGCGCTGCAGTGGCGTATTGAGTTATGATTAAGGAAAAAATCAGAGAGTTTGCAAAAGCTTTGGGAATTGAAAGAATCGGTTTTTCAAAGTCGGCGGTGGTTGCACTTTTCCCGTATTTCGTGAAGGGCGAAGGCGGGAATATTTCTATGTATGCCAGAGGTCGGGACTATCATCGGGTGGCTGAGGAAAAACTGGGTCGGATTGAAGAGCTTCTGCTCGGTCTTGGTGCAACCGAAACCCTTGTTCATGCGGATAAAGGGAAGCTTGATGACCGAAAGGCGGCATTCGAGGCAGGGCTTGGCTTTTACGGGAAAAACGGTTTGCTTATTTCTGAGGAGTTTGGTTCATACTTTTTTATAGGTCAGGTGGTGCATAATCTGCCAATTGAAGCGGATGCTCCCCTTGAAAAAAGCTGTCTTTCCTGCGGTGCGTGCATAAGGCTCTGTCCCGGAGGTGCTTTGAGTGACCATGCATTAAGGATTGAAAATTGCCTTTCGGAAATTTCTCAGAAAAGAGGAGAGCTCACCGAAAAAGAGACGGAATTGCTGAGAGAAAAGGGTCTCTGCTGGGGATGCGATGTGTGTCAGAGTGTTTGCCCTCACAATCTTGGGCTTGAAACAACAGCAATTCCTGAATTTATGGAAAACAGGATTACAAAATTGAGGCTTGGTGATGTTGAAGGACTAAGCAACCGTGAGTTTAAGGAAAAGTACGGAGAATATGCTTTCAGTTGGCGAGGAAAAGCACCGCTGGAAAGGAATCTGAAGATACTTTTTGAAAAGGAATCGGATTAAGCTATGAATAAAAACGACATTTTTGAAATTGAAATAACAGGCACCACCCATGAGGGGGACGGTGTGGGCAGAGCCGAAGGTATGGCTGTGTTTGTTCCTTATGCCCTTGTGGGGGAAAGAGTGCGTGTCATAATCGTAAAGGTGATGAAATCCTTTGCCTACGGGAAGCTTATGGAGGTGGTGAAGCCTTCCGAGTTCCGTATCAAGGCAGAGTGCGAATATTTTTATAAATGCGGCGGCTGTCGGTTCTGGAATGTTGAGTATGAAAAGGAGCTTGAATTCAAGCGTCAACAGGTTCAGGACTGCATAAACCGAATTGGAAAGATTGATATTGATGTTCCCATGACCTTGGGTTGTGAAAGCTGCAAGGGATACCGCAACAAGGGTCAGTTCCCGGTGGCTGATGACGGCATCGGGATTTATGCCCAGCATAGCCACAGGGTGATTGATGTGGACAAGTGTATTATTCAGGGAAATGAAAATCCGCAGGTACTTTCGGCGGTTCGACAATGGATGAGGGAGTGCGAAATTGAACCCTATAATGAGGAAAAGCATTCGGGATGCGTGCGACATATTTATACTCGTTGCGGCGATTCGGGTATTATGGTTTGTATTGTCACAAGAACCGAGAAAATTCCCTGTTCAGAGAGACTTGTGGAAATTCTTCGTGAAAAGGTTCAAGGACTTTCGGGGGTTATTCATAATTATAACGAAAAGCGAACAAATGTGGTGCTTGGCAGAAGATTCAGAACCCTCTGGGGAGAGGATTTTATTGTTGACAGCATCGGACATTGCAGGTTCAAAATATCGCCCCTTTCCTTCTATCAGGTGAATAACAGGCAGACAAAGGTTTTGTATGACAAGGTTGCGGAGTTTGCGAAGCTGACAGGGAATGAAGTTGTGTGGGATTTGTATTGCGGAATAGGCACAATCGGTCAGTATCTGGCGAAGGGTGCAAAGAAGATTGTGGGAATTGAGGTTGTTCCTGCCGCCATAGAGAATGCCAAGGAGAATGCAAGGCTCAACGGCATCGAGAATGCGGAATACCATTGCGGAACAGCAGAGGAGCTTGCACCAAAGCTTAAAGGCGAAAGACCGGACGTGGTTATTCTTGACCCGCCCCGAAAGGGTTGCGAGGAAAGTCTCCTTAAAACCGTTGCAAAAACAAGGGCAAAAAGGATTGTTTATGTTTCCTGCAAGCCTTCGACCTTGGCGAGAGATTTGAGGATTCTTGAGGATTTGGGGTATAAGACGGTTGAAGTTCAGCCGGTGGATATGTTCCCAAGGACGCATCATTGCGAAGTTGTTGTACAACTTCGCAGCGATATAAATTCCTGATGGAATTTGCGATATATACGTGACCGTATGCGATATATCTTCGATGCGATATGTTGCCTTACGGCAACGTGGAATTTGTGTCATATGAAGGAGGAATTTTATTATGATGTGTCCCAAATGTCTTAATGACGGAGGGTTTCCGGGAAAATACTGTTACTATTGCGGCACCTTCCTCAGAGAAGAGGATGAGCCGACTATACCTTCGTATTCAAGGGAAGAATCTTCGGATTCTATGGAGGATTCCGGATGGTTCAAGCAGGCTGACGACCTTTTGGGGGCGGAGCAGGAAACCTCCCGTGCGAAAACTGATGAATCCGAAAGCGGAGAGCCTGAGGGCGAAACATCGGAAGCCGTGCCGGTGCGTGAGGAATTGAAGGATGTTCTTAAGGTAAAGGCGAAAAATACCCCGAAGCAAGGTTTGATTATTGGTTCGATAGTTGCCGCTGTTTTGATTTGCATTGCTGTGCTGGCGGTAATTTTGCTGTCGGGCGGTTCGGATAAGGCTGACGAGGATGCCGACGGTGAGACGGTTATAATTAATGATATACTTATTCCAGGTGAGGGGCGGTAACAAACGAATTTGAAGCATATACAAAGGCATATGCGAATAATGTTAAAACAAAAACGGAGGTAATATTATGAGCACAATTGTGGTATATAAGTCAAAATACGGTTCAACAAAGGCATATGCACAGTGGATTGCCGAGGAATTGGGCTGTGAGGCTGTGGAAATGAAGAAGGTGAAGGCAACAGACCTGATGGAATATGACAATATCGTTTACGGCGGCGGTCTTTATGCCGAGATGATTGCCGGAATCGCTCTTCTTACAAAGAATTTTGATAAATTGAAAGACAAGAAGATTGCCATATTCTCCACGGGAATAACTCCTCTTGATTGTCGTGAGTACTATGACGGAGAGGTTCTGAAAAAGAATTTTAAAGACGGTGTTCCTGAAAATGTGAAGATTTTCAACTATATGGGCAAGATGATTCTTGAAGAAATGAATTTTGCCGACAGAACGGCAATAAAGATGCTGAAAAAATTTATGAGCGGAAAGAAGAATCCTTCCGAAATGGAAAAGCTCCTCATTGAGCTTTGTGAGACATACGGTGATTTCACCGACAGAAGTGCAATCGGCGAGCTTGTGGATTATATCAAGGATTAATGGATATACGAATGAGGGGATGTTTTCACAGGAAATTATGTGAAGGAATTTTTTTTGAGCCGAGATAAAGCTTTGAGGGGACCTTGGTATGAGAGAATTTTTTAAAAATGAAATATCGGGTTGGAAGCCTTTTGAAGTTGTATGGCTGTTTTTTGTCTGTTCAGTTATCTGCGGACTTTCCATATACTGGGGCGATACGGTTTGGGGAATTATATCGGCGGTGACCGGGGTTCTCTATACCCTTCTTGCAGGGAAGGGCAAGCTTTCGGCATATGGTTTCGGACTGGTTAACTGTGTTCTTTATTCTGTCATATCTTTTGATGAAAAGCTATACGGTGAAACTATTCTGAACGGATTGTATTATGTCCCTATGATGTTTGTGGGGTACTTTGCCTGGCGGAAGAATATGAACGAAAATACCCATCAGGTGAAGAAACGGCGGATGTCGTTCCCACAGCGGATTTGGCTGGTTTTGAACATTGCTTTGCTTACGGCGGGGTTCGGATTTGTGCTCAGGGTTATGGGCGATGTTATGCCTTTTGTTGACGGCTTTACCACGGTTTCGTCGGTGGTTGCAATGTTCGTTTCGGTGAAAAGATATTCCGAGCAATGGTGGATATGGCTTGGTGTCAACTCCTTCAGCATTTATATGTGGTGGTGCCGTTTTGCCTCGGGAAGTGACGATTTTGCCACCTTGCTTATGTGGTGTGTGTATCTGATAAACGGAATTATAATGCTTATCAGTTGGGAAAAAGAATTACAACAGGAAAAGAATCGAAAGAGGGAATTGAAATGATGAATTACAGAGAACAGAGAGCCACGGGGAATCCCTTCCGACAGGAATATCTGGATTCTGTTAATAATTTATTGAAGAAAAAGCTTGATGAGGCGGCTGAAAAACGCAAGGAGTTTGATAAGATTCTTCTTACAGACCCTGAAGGAGCGAGAAAACAGTTTGTTGAAACTCTTGGTTGGCCTCTTACCGAAAGTCGGACAGGAGTTCCGACAGCTGAGCTTTTTCACGTGGTTACAGACGGCGAAATTGATTTGTTCAGAGTTCAGATTCAGGTTTTTGAGGGGTTCAAGTTTTACGGACTGCTTTTCAAAAGGAATGACGGCAAGAAAAGACCTTTTGTGATTGCTCAGCATGGCGGTCTCGGAACCCCTGAGCTTTGCAGTACCTTGTTTGAAGGGGAGACTTCTTATAACTACAACGATATGACCCAAAGAATTCTGGAATATGATGTGAATGTTTTTGCACCGCAGATGCTTTTGTGGAGTGTTGAGGAATATGGGATTGATTACAACAGGGCATATATTGATGCGGTTTTAAAGATGCTGGGCGGTTCAATCACGGCATTGGAAATCTATTGCTTGCAGAGGTCGCTGGATTACTTTGAAGTTCAGGATTACGTGGACAGAGAACGCATGGGTATGATTGGTCTTTCCTACGGCGGAATGTACACTCTTTATACGGCGGCTGTCGAAACAAGGTTGAAGGCGGCAGTTTCAAGTAGTTTCTTTTGTGACAGAGCCAATGACGGTGAACGTCATGACTGGAAATATAAAGGATTGGCGTATAACTTTTTTGATGCCCAGGTGGCGATGCTGGTGAGACCCAGAAAGCTTTATCTTGCTATGGGCAAGGATGATCCCCTTTTTGACAGCACCAAGTCGGCGGCGGAATTTGAACACATAAAGGATGCCTGCCCTGACTGGAAAGAATGGACCGACCTGCAGATTTTTGAGGGTGTTCACGAATTCTGTCCTGATGACGGATTTCTGGAACGCTTTATGAAGGATATGGGACTTTGATTTTATTCTTGAGGGGAGATGTTTTGTATGGAAATCGGAATAAACTTATTCTGCTATGACGAAAGTGCAGAAAACAATATTGACAATCAGATTGGGTATATGCTGGAAAACGGATTCGGTCATACCTTTGTTATGGCTGACCACCCCATGCTTGATGATAGACTTGTGGACAAGGTGAAGCGGGCAGGGATTGTTTTTGATACCCTTCATGCGCCTTTTTACGGAATAAATAATATGTGGAAGGACGGTATTGATGCCGAGGATATTCTGAACAGACTTGTGGGCACTGTGAACAAGTGTGCGGATTATGAAATCCCGGTGGCAATTGTGCATTTATCCTCGGGAAGACCTGCACCTGCTATCTGTGATGCCGGAAATAAGAATTTTGCAAAGCTTATGGAGGTGGCTCGGAACAAGGGTATCACTTTGGCTTTTGAGAATCAACGGTTTCTTGCCAATCTTGCATCGGTACTGGAACAGTTCCCTGATGCGGGATTCTGCTGGGATGTGGGTCACGAAGGTTGTTTCACAAAGGGAAAGCGGTTTATGCCCTGGTTTGGCGACAGGCTGACTGCTGTGCATATCCACGACAACCATCATCTGCCTGATGAGGACGAGCATCTCATTCCCTTTGACGGAATAACTGATTTTGATATGGTTGCCAAGTTCCTTGCGGATTATAATTTTGCAGGAACCGTAATGCTGGAGGTTTTCTGTTCCGAAAGTGATAAATATATCGGCTATTCTGCGGAGGAATATTATCGCCGTGCAGGGCAGGCGGCAAGACGTCTTGCGAAAATGGTTGAAGAGAAGCGTATATAGGCAATTTGTAGGGAACGGGCTTGCTCGTTCCTTTTTTTGATCAAAATAGCAGTTATATTCAGACCCTTTTTTTCATAGAATATACTATACTCTGAGAAAAAGGGGTCTTTTGAATGAAAAGCTACAAAGCCATTGTGATTGACGGCAAAAAGATAATCCGACGAGGGTTTCAGCTTGCGGTGCTTTTTTTGATTGCGAGTATTGCTGTGATAAATTTTAAAATTGCCAATGTTCCCATATCCCTGAGCCCGTATTTTTCACAGGCTACGGTTGAGGAAAGTATCCCTGCGATGAAGGGGTATTCGGAAGACACGGGAATAATGAAAAAACTGGGCAGATATGCGATGAAAGCATTGAATTTTGTACTTACCTTTGATGTGGACGACCCCAGAACGGTACTGTTCGGGGAAATTCCGCTGATACATTCGGTGAGCAACGGGCATCTTGCAAAGATGGCTAACGAGGATGCTTGGATGGCATATAATCCCCATCAGGCGGATATGGGACAAGGTGAGCCTGAGCCTGAAGCTCCTCAGGGGGGAGTTTATCCCATAAAAGAAGTGGATTCGGGACAGGCAAAGGCTTTGGGCGACCCGAAAAAAATCCTCATAAGAAATGAAACGGAGTTTGGCATAAATATTGAGCAGATGCTCAGCGACCCTTTGAAGTTTGATATGAAGGGGGATGGACCGAAGGTTCTGATTGTCCACACCCATGCCACCGAGAGCTATAGCCCTGATGGTGCAGATACATACAATTCGGAAGAAAGTGACCGGAGTCTTGATGCCGAGAAAAATATGCTGAAGGTTGGCGAGACGGTGAAAGGGATTCTTGAGGAGAAGGGAATCGGTGTTATTCATGACAGGACTTTGCATGACCATCCAAACTTCAACGGCTCTTATGAAAATTCAAGAAAGACGGTGGAAAAGTATTTAAGCGAGTATCCAAGCATTTGTATAGTCTTGGATTTGCACAGGGATGCTTTTGTCTATGAGGACGGAAGCAAGGCGAAGTTCGTGACCGAAGTGAACGGAGAAAAGGCTGCTCAGCTGATGTTTGTGGTGGGGACGGATGCAGGAGGTCTTGAACATCCCAACTGGCGTGAAAATATGAAGCTGGCATTGAAACTGCAGAGCTATATAAGCCAAAAACACCCCACATTGATGAGGGGTGTCAATCTCAGAAAGGAACGGTTCAACGGACATACCACCTACGGCAGCTTGATAATTGAAGTGGGAAGTAGCGGAAACAGCCTTTCGGAAGCTATTAACGGTGCCACCTACGGTGCTGTTGCCATTGCTGATTTCCTGAATAGCCTGAAGTGATTGTTTTTGTTCTATAATTGGCAGGTCATATGCCGTGTAACATGACAGCTGATGTTAACAGCAACCGGCAGACCTGCAATGTGGGTTGGGAAGGTTTCAATATTAACACCCAGGGCGGTTGTTGTTCCGCCGTAACCCTGGGGGCCCACACCAAGGCTGTTGATTCGTGTCAACAGCTCTTTTTCTATGTCTGCATAATATGGGTCGGGGTTACTGTCCCTGATATCCCGGAGCAATGCTTTTTTTGAAAGCATTGCCGCCTTTTCCATAGTTCCGCCTATGCCAACACCCACAACAATGGGAGGGCAGGGGTTCCCTGATGCGGATTTTACCGTTTCGGTAACAAAGTCAAGGACTCCATTAAGACCGTCCGAGGGCTTGAGCATTCTGACAGCACTCATATTTTCGCTGCCGAAGCCTTTGGGAGCGATTGTGATTTTAAGCCCGTCTCCGTCTACGATTTCCGTGTGGATAACCGCCGGGGTGTTGTCGCCGGTATTGCCTCTGCGTATGGGGTCTTTCACAACCGATTTGCGGAGATAACCATCGGCATATCCAATGCGAACACCTTCGTTTATGGCAGCATAGAGGCTGCCTCCGGTTATGTGAACATCCTGACCAAGCTCCAGAAAGAATACTGCCATTCCGGTATCCTGACAGATTGGAACCTCTTCACGGCGTGCAATTTCCGCATTTTTGAGAATATCCGAGAGAATGTCCACAGCAAGGGGGGAACTTTCGTTATTCTTGCCTTCTCGTATTGCGGATTCGATATCTTCGTTAAGGTTGCAATTGGATTTTATACACATATCCGCCACAAGGGCTGTTATTTGGCTTGCCTGAATTTCACGCATCTGTTTCACTCCGATTCTGTGTTTGATAGTATTATAATTATTATATCATTGCAACATATAAAAATCAAGGCAAAGAAAAGAATACTTTCGGATGAAAATCATATATTTGTAAGTGAAACGGTATGGAGGGAGTGGGAAAGTATGAAGGTTTATGATTACGGCAGTCTGACTGCTGATATAAAAAGACTTGCGGCGGAGTTTCCTGAACTGGAGTGGGGGAGCATCGGCAAGTCGGTATGGGGAAAGCAGATATATTACATAAAACTGGGGAACGGTGAAAATGTGATTTCCTTCAACGGTGCTCATCACGGTATGGAATGGATAACCTCTGCCTTGCTTATGAAATTTGCATCGGAATACCTTAAAAAGGAAATGGAAGAAAAGAGCTTCAGAGGAATACGACCACGGATGCTCAGCAAGAAGACTTCCTTATATATAATTCCCATGGTGAACCCGGACGGTGTGGAGCTTGCCACCAAGGGCATCCCGGAGGAATTGGATGCAGGACTGAAAGAGAATCTGGTCAAAATGAACGGCACGGATAATTTTGGACGATGGCAGGCAAATGCAAAGGGGGTGGATCTTAACCATAATTATGATGCGTCATGGGAAAAATCCAGAGCTATGGAATCGGAGTATGGAATCTTCGGACCGGGCCCTACACGGTATTCGGGGGAGTTCCCCTTTTCTGAGCCTGAGAGCCGTGCTCTTGCCAATTTCACTCGTGAAAAGGATTTTGGAATGATTTTGGCATTTCACAGCCAGGGCAAGGTGATTTATCAGGGCTTCAATGGTCGTGAGCCTGCGGTTTCGTTAAAAATTGCAAAGGCTTTTGAATGTATTTCGCCTTATAGGGTGGATGAAGCTGAAGGAATGGCATCCTGCGGTGGGTATAAGGATTGGTTCGTGGATAAGTTCCGCAGAACGGGCTTTACTGTTGAGGTTGGTGAGGGGAGAAATCCGCTTCCGTTGGAAAACCTACCTATTATATATAAGGAAACTCTTCCGATTATGTTGGGGGCAATGATGGTGTAATTTCTCTTGCTAAATTCTTTTTGATGTGGTATACTGTTCCAAGAAAAAATCCGAAGGGAATGTGAATATGTCAAAGGATAAAAAGATAAAGGTTATCGGAGCAGGACTTGCCGGCTGTGAAGCGGCATGGCAGCTTGCCAATATGGGTATCCGTGTTGAGCTTTATGAAATGAAACCCAAGAAGTTTTCCCCTGCCCACAAAAGTCCGGATTTTGCTGAGCTTGTGTGCAGCAATTCCTTCCGTGCCGACGGCATATATAATGCTGTGGGACTTTTGAAGGAGGAAATGCGAAAGCTTGGTTCGCTGATAATGGAGTGTGCTGACGCGGTTAAGGTTCCGGCAGGCGGTGCTCTTGCGGTTGACCGTGAGGCTTTTGCTGCGATGGTAACTCAGAAGATAAAGACCCATCCGAATATCTGTGTGATAGAGGAAGAGGTAACGGAAATCAACACCGATGAATATACCGTTATAGCGGCAGGACCTTTGGCTTCTGATGCCATTGCGGAAGAAGTTGCAAAGCTTACCGGCGACACCTCGCTCCATTTTTATGATGCTGCGGCACCCATTGTGTCCTTTGAGAGCATTGATATGTCAAGGGCGTTCAAGGCGGCACGTTACGGCAAGGGCGGTGACGACTATATCAACTGCCCTATGAACAAGGAAGAATACCTTGCCTTTCGTGAAGAGCTGGTCAATGCTGAAGCGGCTCAGGTTCACGAAGGAGTTGAAAACCCCAAGGTTTTTGAAGGCTGTATGCCAATTGAGATTATGGCGGCAAGAGGGGTTGACACCATGCGATACGGACCGCTGAAGCCTGTGGGGCTCACAAATCCCCATGACGGAAGTCGTCCATATGCCGTGGTTCAGCTTCGTCAGGATAACGGTGCAGGAAGTATGTATAATATAGTAGGTTTCCAGACACATCTGAAATTCGGGGAGCAAAAGAGGGTTTTCGGAATGATTCCGGGACTTGAGAATGCAGAGTTTGTGCGTTACGGTGTTATGCATCGGAACACTTATATCAATTCTCCCGGACTTCTTACCGATAAATATAATATGAAGGAATTCCCCAAAATTTATTTTGCGGGACAGATAACGGGAGTTGAAGGTTATATTGAATCTGCATCTTCGGGTCTTTGGACTGGTATCTGTGCCGGATGTGCGATGCTTGAAAGACCTGTGCCGGAACTTTCGGCAAAAACGGCAATGGGTTCCCTTGCGAAGTATGTTTCCAATCCGGCGGTAACGGATTTTCAGCCTATGAATGTGAATTTTGGCATTTTTGAAGATCTGGGTGTACGCATAAAGGACAAGCGTGAAAAGGCAGAGCGGTATGCGGAGCGGAGCTTTGAGGAGATTGACCGGTTGCGGTTTTGAACAAAATACACAATTGAGCACTGCGGACGTAACTTTTTTTTCAAAAGTTGATAAAATTTCAAAAAAAGGCTTGACATAATTTACAAAGAGTATTACAATATATGACGTAATATGCTGTTTTTCATTCAATATGTTGGAAGAACGGCTTAATACAGAGGTTGATTGGTATACTGAAATGCTGTTTTTGACAAAAGAATTGAAAATGTGTTACAAAAATGTTACATTTTCAAATTCGTGTTGACATTGGCAGTATTTTGGTGATATAATCAACATAGTCAATGGGAGGAGTGTATTCACTACCTTTTGTTGACCGGCAGAACCTCCCCAATGGGTTTTGCAAAAACTTTTTCATAACTTTGAAAAAAAATTAAAATTTTTATATTTAAAGGAGGATTTGAGAATGAAGAATCTCAAAAAAGTGATTGCTTCTATCTGCGTTATCGCTATGATGCTCACAACAGTTGCTTTCGCAGCAACATATACTGACGTTGCAGACGATAGTGCTTACTACGAAGCAGTTGAAACACTCAACAAACTCGGAATCGTTACAGGTTACGAAGACGGTACTTACAAGCCCGAAGATGGCGTAACAAGAGCAGAAATGGCTGCCCTCATCGCTAGAATCCAGGGATACGGCGACACTGCTGCTGCACAGGCTGCAACAACATTCACCGACGTTCCCGCTTCACACTGGGCATCAGGTTATGTTGCTAACGCAGCAGCAAGCGGTATCATCAACGGCAAAGGCAACGGCATCTTTGATCCCGAAGCTAACGTTCTTTTCGAAGAAGCTGTTAAGATGGTAATGGCTACTCTTGGTTACACACCTTATGCTGAATACAACGGTGGTTACCCCGGTGGTTACATGGCAGCTGCTCAGAGATACAACGTTATCTCAGGTGTTGCTAACGCAACAATGGGCACAAATGCTAACCGTGGTACAATTGCACAGCTCCTCGCTAATGCAATCGACACACCTATCATGCAGCAGACAGGCTGGAACACAAACGGCGAAGTAGAATACAAAATCTACGACGGCAAGGACAACGAACTCAAGACTCTCATGAGCGAATATCTTGATGTAGTTAAGATTCGTGGTACAGTTACAGCTAACGCTTACACAGATCTTTTTGCTGTAAAGGATATCGATCTTGAAGAAGAAGCAACAGTTGAAATCGATGTTGTTGATGCATATGACACAACAAACAAAGACTTCCCCACAAACGCTTATGGCGAACTCACAGACGCTCCCACAACATACATCATCGGCGAATCTGATGCTGCTGATTTCATCGGTTACTCAGTAATCGCTTATGTTCAGGAAGTTGACGACGAATGGGAAATCGTTTCAATCGTTGAAGACACAACAAGAAACGACGTTCTTACAATGGACCTCAGCCAGTTCAACCAGATCAATGAAAATGGCAAGTTCGAATACTACAAGACAGCTACAGCTAAGACAGCTACAGCAGTTGCTCTTGCTGACGCTGACGATCTCGCAGTAGTATACAACAATGCATACTTTGCAGACGGTCTTGAAATCTTTGGTGACATCGTTCTCGAAGATGGCGAAACACTTAACGGTGGTATGATTACTCTTATCGACAATAACGACGAAAAGGGTTATGACGTAATCTTTGTTGAAGTTGCTGCTACAGCAGTTGTTGACGAAGCTGAAGAAGGCTATGTTGCATTCAAGAATGAAGCAGCTGGTCTCTCAGAACTTGAAGTTGACGAAGACGATACAGACAAAGTTGTTGTTGTAAC
>JAZNLK010000045.1:0-19799 GCA_045579055.1 Clostridia bacterium | reverse complement strand
ACTGCGTGATAATTCCACTTTGAAACCGCTTCCTTGAGATTATTGAACTTGTTTCCGATAACCTCATTTGCCTTTGCGGCTTCAAAATCAATGTCATAAAGATACACATCACCGCTCATATCGCCCGATGTGGCAAGGTCTGACATAAGACCCCACGCCCAGCCTTTTGAGCCGCCGCCTATGTATGCAATCTTCAATTCTTCTGCTTTGTTGTCTATATAACGCATTTTTTTGTCTCCTTTTAATTATTCAATATAATAAACCTTTGCGTTTTTATCTTTGAAAATGTTGAGAATCTTTTCCTCCGCATTCTCATCAAAAATCTCAATTTCAGGTTCTTTCCCTTCGTTTGCACCAAACTGACCAATCATACCGCCAAGATTCTGAATGTATGTGTTATCGTGCATTTCAGGACAGGATTCCGCCTTTTTTGCAACCAAGTGAAGCATTCTGTATGCACTGCGGTCAAAAATATTGTTATAAATCGAAAAATTGTTTGCAGGATTCTCATAGCTCCAGCCTTTTATAAGAGCAGGTGTATCCACATTATGTCGTTGCTGACCCCAGCCATAACCCGAAAGTCTTATGATGTTTCCGCTGATTTCCACGTTATCCATATAGCCGCCAAGCTCTATGCCGTATGAATCCAGAAAATACTCTATACCATAAACACATTTTTCAATAACATTGTCACTATAACGAACATCGGTCATGGTCTTTTTTCGCCTTATACACGCCTGATGGGATGCTCCTGCATCATAGCTTTGATAAATATAACAATTTGAAACCTTGTAGTCATGGCATGAACCATAAACCTCAACCCCGTTTCCGTAACGTGTAACAGAACCACGTTTTCCTTTAAGATAGTTAGGGTCAGTGCCATCAAAATTCTGAATATTTCCACCAATCCATCCGATTTCACAATTGGAAACATGAAGCCCTGTCACGTCTCCGGCGGCTACAGCAAAGCAATAATACTTTATACAAAGATTATCTATTGTAACATTTGGTGTGTTGCCAACATTGAAGGCAATCTGATATGCCACCATTTCAATTGTATTAAAAACTTCTCCCGGATTTCCTTTATCGCATCTGAGATACAAATCTCCGGTATGCGTAGGTGGTTTTCCTGCATCTCCCACATCGGGAACGGGAAATTTTTCACCCTTTGACTCAGCATTAACAAAAAACTTATCAAAATGCCAGAACAAATCCAAATCTTCGGTCATTTCTTCTTCCATAACAAAGGGTTTGGTTTCATCATAACGGCACACAAACTTCATATTTCTGAATGATGGTATGTGATTTCGCGCAACTGCCACTCCATCATCAAAAACCAATGTTCCGGGATTTGCCACCTGCTTTTTGAGCTTCCATATATGACAGTTTTCGTCATATACCTCCCAAAGGTCGGGGTTTGCAAGGTCTTCTGTGTGTCCCAAAAATCTTGGTTTTTCACCTGTGCCATATGCTCCGTAGGTAACTCCCGGCATTGCCTTTATCATCCAGCCCCGGAAAACATCTCCACGGTTGAAAAGGACTGCATCACCTTCAAAAAGCCAACTGCCGTTGACTCGTTTTGCTGTTTTCCATGGGGTTTGAGGAGTCTTTCCATCATTATTGTCATCACCGTCATTGCTGACATAATACACAGTTCCCTTGACTTCATAATTCTCTTTCGAATTAAGAATTTCGTTTTTTCTTTTTACGTACAACTGCTCATTTTCTTTCAAAAAGTCCTCTGTTGCTTTCCGCATAACAAGTCCTCCGAACAACTGAATTATTAATTTATAAAATAAAAAATATAAATGAACTATTCGACCCGCCAATTGCAGGGCTGTTTAAAAACCGTGTTCTCAAACAGCCCATTTAAAACAACAGCATAATTATTTTGCAGTATCATTTAATGCATTCTGAAATATGTCATAGGCACCCTGGTTAATTTCAACAAACTCCTCTACCTCCAGCTTCTTAAGCTCTTTGATGTAGCCTTCCCAATCCTTTTCAACATCAGAACGTCCCATAATCCAATCCGCCTTGTTCTTTTCAACCCATCTGAATATATCTGTCTGAAGGGCTGAAACTCTTGTTGAATCGTCGGGGTCATAGTAGGGACGAGGCCATGTTTCTGTATCCATATAGGGTTCATACATAGCATAAAGTTCATCATGTTGCGAGAAAGTTTCACAATCCTGAATCATCTTGCCACGTACATCTCTCAACTCAAGATATCCAACCATATGAGGACCGTAACAAGTGTTGGAATTATACATATCAACGAGTGTTCCATAACCGCTTGCTTCAGGATCTTTCCACATATAATTAGCCTCACCCTTTGAATAATCGGGGTTTTCAAGATATGTAAACGAAGCATACTTTCCGTCTCCTGCTTCACCATACCAGTTAGTAAGCGTCTGTTCGGGGTCATAGAAAGTATCAATCCATCTCAATGCAGCCTCCGGATCTTCACAACTTGATGTGATATGCAGAGCATTTCTGGTTCCGATTACACCGGGGTGAATGTGCATTATGGGATCGGGGCTGTCCGCATGAGCTCTCAACGGAAGCATTACCTTGTACTGATCGGCATTGGGACCAAATGGGTTTTGGGCATTGAAAGCAACGCCAACAACCGGAACATCAGCACGAAGTGTGGAATTGAAGGTGTTCGATTCATAAGTAAAGCACTGAATATCAAGAAGTCCTTCTTTATAGAGCTTTGCATAATACTTAATCATTTCTTTCCATTCATCCATCATAGGAGCAAAGTTAACCTTACCCTGCTGAACGTTCAGGTAAGCATCATACATACCAAACTTCGTTGAAACACCCCAGCATGAAAGAAGTGTTTCAGGATAGTTGTATGCACCTTCATTATAGAAAGTCATAGGAATTTCATCAGCCTTGCCGTTTCCGTTGGGGTCGCCTGATTTGAATGCTTTGAGAACCTCATAGAGTTCATCAAGATTTGTGGGTGTTTCAAGGTTCAACTTCTTGAGCCATGCATCATTAATCCACCAGTAAGTTTCAACACACGCGCCGGGATTGCCGCTGTATGAAGGCAATGCATAGATACCACCATCGGGTGATGTTGAAATAGCCTTTGTTGTAGGCTGATTGTGAAACATTTTCCAGATGTTAGGTGTGTTTTCCTCATTAATATACGGTGTCATATCAACGAACACTTCCTGAGCTGCATATCTTGCAACATCAATGTTCTGGAAAGAGTTCTTGAGGATAATATCAGGATAGTCACCTGCCGCCATACTCATAGAAAGGTCTCCGCCAATCCATTCAATTTCAGCATTTGCAACCTCTTTGGCTTTTGCTGCCCATTTTTCCTGATACTGTATGTATACGTCTTTTTTATCAGGTGCTGCATCATACATAAAACCGTGAACTGTGAACTTAACCGGACCTCCGTCACTTGTTGACGCCTTCTTCTCTTCACCGCCACAGGCAGTAAAAGCAACTGTCATTGATGCCAACATAACGAGAACAAGAACAAAACTAACTACTTTTTTCATTTTCTTCATCCTTCCTTTTCTTTTGGAAATGCTTATGCACTTCACTAATTAAAATTATATCACGACCAACACATAACAACAACTAACTATTTTATTTAATAATTTGTGTTTTCGCACAATATTAAAATTCTTAACAGATAATTTACAGAAACATCATATTTCAAATCATAGTTAAATTAACATTTATTTTTTAAAATAATTCAAGTTTACACCCGTAAAACTAAGCAAAATCACATTTTGTTCATTAACTCCCAATAAAATTGTTCAAAAAAACGACTTTTCTCCTAAATATAGTTCATTGTTGTATCAGCCTTTTTGTGTTACTATAAATATGCGTAGACGAATATGGTTTTCAAATAAAATGGAGGGCAAAAATGGAACTTTATATCGTAAAAAAACTGTTACACTATCGCAACACGCAGCGTATGGGATGTCCCCCTATCACACCCAAACCCATATCTTATTACGATCTGACCTTCACTCTTGAAGGAAGCATCACATATGTCGTTGACGGTCAGGAATATGTAACAAACAAAAATGATGCCATTTTCATCAGTCCCAAAATGATAAGAGAACGAGTTAAATCTGATAAACCCTTATGGTATGTGAGTTTCAACTTTGAAGCCATTGAAGGTTTTGACCCATCACTTCCAATATATCTTCCCAATAGCTTTTCAGCAGATATAAAAAGGCTTATCCAGGTATTCCCATACAGTCATATCTTGTCCGGCAATCTCTCAGAACAAAAGGTAGCTAATCTTCTAAATTTCATTTTGCTTGAGCTTATCGAAAAGAATTCAGCCAAATCACAAAACATCTATGTAAACAAGATATTGAGAATCATAGACGAAAGAATTACCGAAAAACTGACCTTGCAGGACATCAGCACAAAGCTCAACCTTTCAAAAGAATATATTTCAAGTATATTCAAGAAGGAAACAGGCAAAACTCTGACAAATTATATCAACGAACAGAAAATGATTGTTGCGAAAGAATTTGTTGTGAATAGCACCATGCCCCTAGCAGAGATTTCGAAAACGCTCGGCTTTGATAACTATAATTATTTTTCAAGACTTTTCAAAAAATATTTTGACCGCACTCCCATAAACATGAGAAAAACGGTATAATAATCTTTTATGACATTAAGAACGACCTTTGAACAAATCTGTTCATTATTTTTCTATTGATTTTATACCTTTTCTTTGTCCAAAAATATTAAAATTGTTCAAAAAAATATTCATACTCATTAATTTTACTTATTGTTGTTTTTATTTTTTTGTGCTATAATATTAGTAAATGTACGTTTGTATAATCTTTGCTGTCCTATTAAATATAACAACGTTATCGACATACGGTTTATCCTCCGAAAAGAAGGTGAAAAAATGGATAATTATATTGTAAAAGAGCTTACGCATTATTACAATATGCAAGACAGGACTGAATATGAGTTCTCCAAAAGCACTCTGAGTTATTATGTTTTAACATTCGTACTTGACGGAAGCATAACATATATCGTTAACGGCACCAAATATGTTGTACGCAAAAATGATGCTATTTTTCTCACACCCGGAACAACAAGAGAAGGAATCAGCCCTCAGGGCAAGCCGGTATGGTTTGTGAACTTTAATTTTCACACATTTGAAAATTTTCGCCCAAATCTTCCCACATACCTGCCAAACAGTTTTTCTCAGGATATCAAAAAGCTTTTACAAATATTTCCATACACTCACATTCTGCCCAATGACTTTTCAAAGAGCAAGGTCACAAATCTTCTCAACTATATTTTGCTTGACCTGATGGATAAAGATTCCCGAAAATCACAAAATGCTTACGTGAATAAAATACTGAAAATCATTGACGAAAGAATCACCGAAAAACTGACTCTGCAGGTTATCAGTTCGGAGCTGAATCTCTCCAAGGAATACATTTCTTCAATATTCAAAAAAGAAACAGGAAAAACCTTGACAAATTATATCAACGAACAGAAAATGATTGCAGCAAAAGAATTTGTTATAAACAGTGCTATGCCACTGGCGGAAATTTCGGAAATTCTCGGTTTCGATAACTACAATTATTTTTCAAGACTTTTCAAGAAACATTTTGACCGCACTCCCATAAATATGAGAAAAACAACATAACCGTGGTCAAAAGCTTTCGTTTTTCTGAACTAAACCACGTTTATTCTTTTGACTTGTTCCTCAAAAGTCATTCAAAGAGCGGATTCGGATAACCGAACCGTTCTTTTTGTTTCCGCAGAATTGAATTTTTAAGTTAACATCCTATTTATAAAATAGCGTAATAAAGTTCAAAAAACTATCCCTACTCCTAAATATTGTTCATTGTTGTTTTTCGCTTTTTATGCTACAATCAATATGATTATATATCGGTCAATATAGCAAAAGGAATGATATTCAAATGATAAACATTATCCTTGCCCGAATCGGCAAAAATCCAACAGTTCAATATGCCTTTGATGAGCTTTCAAAATATCTGAAACAAATGGATCCGAGTATATTTATTGACACCCGTGTCTATGACGAAAGAGACACCTCTCGCAAGGATATCCTTTGGGTGGGACTTGACGGAAGTGTGCCGGCATCGGATGATGATGCTATATTTATTGACGTTTCAAAGGGTGGCGGTATTGTCAGCGGTTCAAATCCACGGTCGGTTCTTATGGCAGTTTACAGACTGCTGTTTGAGCTTGGCTGTCGTTGGGTATACCCAGGCAAGGACGGTGAAAGAATCCCCTCCCTTCTTCTGCAAAAGGAACTCATAAACGTACAGGTCAATGAAGCTCCTTCTTACCGTCACCGTGGTATATGCATTGAAGGCGAAGTCACAAGTGAACATATTTGCAACACAATAGACTGGCTTCCCAAGGTGGGTATGAATTCTTACTATATTCAGTTCCAGACTCCCAGCGAGTTCTTCAAGCGCTGGTATAACACCGCAAGACCTTCAACAATTCTGCCTTGTCCGGTCAGCGATGATGATGTTGACCATATGATAAGACACATCGAAGAAGAAATTGTGAAACGTGGTCTGAACTATCAGGCAGTTGGTCACTCATGGACCTGCGAACCCTTTGGAATCCATTGTACAGACTGGCAATCTGTTGAAACCGTTCCCGAATCCATTGCACCCTATCTTGCACTTCTGGACGGTGAACGGAAGTTCTGGCACGGACAGCCGCTCAACTCAAACCTCTGTTTTTCTCATGCTGTTGTCCGTGAGAAAATAAACGATGCTGTGGTTGATTATTGCAAAAAACATCCCGAAATCACCCATATGCACGTATGGCTTGGTGATGGTGAAAACAATAACTGCGAATGCGAAGAGTGTTCAAAGATGCGACCTTCGGACTATTATGTTATGATGCTCAATGAGCTTGACAAAAAGCTCACCGAAAACAACATTGACACGAAAATAGTCTTCCTTGTATATGTTGATCTGATGTGGGCACCCGAACATATTAAGTTTGAAAATCCCGACAGATTTATCCTTATGTTTGCGCCCATCACCAGAACCTACGGAAAAGCATTTACCGACTACGACAAATCAGAAAAGATCAATATTCCGCCCTATGTGCGCAACAATCTGAAATTCCCAAAAAAGATTGGTGAAAACCTTGAAATGCTCAAGTCGTGGCAGAAGCACTTCGGTGGTGACAGCTTTGACTTCGATTATCACCTTTATGAAGCCCAGTATTCCGATCCCGGCTGCTACAATATTGCAAGAATAATGCATCTGGATATGGCAAATCTTGAAAAAATCGGGCTCAACGGTATGATAAGCTGTCAGGTGAATCAAGCGGCATTTCCCACGGGCGTTGTGTCATACACCATGGCAAAGACCCTCTGGAACAAGGATATTGCCTTTGAGGACATCTGCGACGAATACTACTCCTCAGATTTTGGCGACCTTGGAAAAGAAGTTTCCGCATATCTCCAACATTTAAGCGAACTTCTTGATCTTTACAAATTCGAAGAACACAAAAATCAAGATATAATATTGAAAAACTGTGCCGAGGCAAAGGCTCTCATCAAGGATTTCTCGGATAATTTCATAAAGAAATACAAGAACAAAAAAAGCAACTGGAAATACCTTATGCATCACGCAAAAATGTGTCTTCTCTACTGCGACCTTATTGTTGCCTGCACCCTTGGCGATTATAAGACAAAAGACAAGCTTGTGATGAAGCAAAGAAAGTATATTGCTGACCACAAGCACGAAATACATAACGTGTTTGATACCATAATCAGCCGCCATACCGCTGTTGTGAACAAGATGATTAATATTGTAAGTAACAGTAACCTCGATATTGCTTCAGCATATGAAGGCGAAAAATAATCTTTAATTTTTTAATCTTAAATGAATAACAAAGGAGAGGTAATTAACATGATGAATATCATTCTCGCAAGAATCGGTAAAAACCCAACCGTGCAGTTCGCTTTTGATGAACTTGCAAAATACCTGAAGCAAATTGACCCTAGTATATTTATTGATTCCCGTGTCTACGACAAAAGAGACCTGACCCGCAAAGATATTCTCTGGGTCGGTCAGGACGGAAGTGTTGCCGAATCGAATGATGATACCATTTTGATAGATGTTTCAAAAGGTGGCGGTATCATCAGCGGTTCAAGTCCACGTGCTGTCCTTATTGCAGTTTATCGTTTTCTGTTTGAATTGGGATGTCGTTGGATATATCCGGGCAAAGACGGTGAAAAAATCCCGTCACTCATCTTGGAAAAAGAAGCAATAAACGTAAAAATAAGTGAAAAACCCTCCTATCGCCACCGCGGTGTCTGTATGGAAGGTGAAATCAACTGTGAGCACGTATCCGATATGTTGGACTGGCTTCCTAAAGTCGGCATGAACTCATACTTCATTCAGTTCCAGACTCCCGGTGAATTTTTCAAACGTTGGTACAACCGTCCGAGACCTTCAACAATACCTCTTGCACCCGTAACCGATGAGGATATTGACCATATCATAAAACATCTTGAAGAAGAAATTGCAAAGAGGGACTTGTTCTATCATGCGGTGGGACATTCCTGGACCTGCGAAGCCTTTGGAATACACGTAACAGACTGGATGCCCGTGGATACTCCTCCACCTGCCGAAATGATTCCGCATCTTGCACTCATTGACGGTGAACGCAAATTCTGGCACGGACAGCCTCTCAACACCCAGCTCTGCTACTCACAACAAGCAACCCGAGACATATTCAACAACAATGTTATTGAATATTGCAAAAAGCATCCCGATGTGTCGCATATCGTCCTTTGGCTTGCAGATGGAGCAAATAATTTCTGTGAATGCGAAGACTGTCTTAAAATGCGTAGTTCCGATCATTATGTAACACTGCTTAACAATCTTGACAAAAAACTTACCAAAAATGACATTGACGTCAAAGTGATATTTGCTGCAGCTACTGACTTGCTGTGGGAACCCGAGCAAGTTGAATTCGAAAATCCCGACAGGTTCATTCTGTTGTTTGCACCTATCACCCGAACCTATTCAAAGGCTTTCATTGACTATGACAAGTCAGAAAAATTTGAAATTGCA
Source organism: Clostridia bacterium (assembly GCA_045579055.1). Lineage (GTDB taxonomy): Bacteria > Bacillota > Clostridia > Monoglobales > Monoglobaceae > SIG440. The sequence goes on along the minus strand of JAZNLK010000045.1, from coordinate 10,701 downwards.
CCCTACGTTCACAACAAACTGACATTTCCCAAATCAGTTGGAGAAAATCTTGAAATGCTCAAGGGTTGGCAAAAATACTTTGACGGTGACAGTTTGATTTTTGACTATCATCTTTATGAAGCACAATATGCAGACCCCGGCAATTACAACATCGCAAAAATCCTTCACATAGATATGGCAAATCTGGACAAAATCGGTCTTAACGGAATGATAAGCTGTCAGGTAAATCAGGCAGCATTCCCCACAGGTCTTCCACAGTATGCAATGGCTAAAGCTCTTTGGGATAAGACTTCGAATTTTAAAAATGTTTGTGATGAATATTATTCTGCAGATTTTGGTGTTTTGGGAGGAGAAGTTGATGAATATCTTCACAAATTAAGCGAGCTTCTTGACCTCTATAAATTCGAAGAACACAAAAATCAAGATATAATATTGAAAAACTGTGCCGAGGCAAAGGCTCTCATCAAGGAGTTCTCGGATAATTTCATAAAGAAGTACAAGAACAAAAAAAGCAACTGGAAATACCTTATGCACCATGCAGAAATGTGCCTGCTCTACTGCGACCTTATTGTTGCCTGCACCATGCATGATGACAAGACAAAAGAAAAATTGATTGAAAAGCAAAGAAAATATGTTGCTGACCACAAGCACGAAATACATAACGTCTTTGACACAACAATCAGCCGTCATACCGCTGTCCTCAACCATATGATTAACATCGTATCTGACTGCAATCTTGAAATTGCCTCAGCTTATGAAGGTGACAAATAAACTTTAGTTTTATCAAATATTATAATGAGTGTCCTTTAGCGAAATAGCGTAAATACGCTATTTCACGACAGCAAAAAAAATGCTGTTATGAAAACTATTTCAAGAAATAGTTTTCGAGGACCTCATTGCAATGAAGTATCAGGAAATTGCAAAGCAATTTCCCCAGCAAAACAATGTTTTGCTGGGGAAAAACGTAATTTACGTTTTTCCCTAAGATACGTTCATTATAATTCGCCCCCAAAGGACATCCTTTGGGGGCGAATTGTTAGTTAGTGTTTAATTGTGTTTTTTGTTTTTTAGTTCAAACCTACGATTTCGCTTTCGCAAACAGGTACGATTGTTGACATATCGTTCAAAAGGAATGCCTTCACAACTGTTGCACCGTTTGTATTGAGCTTATCGCTGATTGTGATTGCTGTGTCAGCAGTAATTCCGCTTGTGATGACTTCACAGTCAACCATTCTGCCGTCAGCACTTTCGTAGCTTGCAAGAACAAGTGCTCCGCTTTCATAATTTCTTACTGTAACACTGTCCTCAGCCAGCAAAATAACTGCTTCATCTGCAGGAAGCTTTGTATAAACCGTTACATTGCTTACACCCAAACCGCTTCTTACCTGGAAGGTTTTGTTGTTGCTGTGTGCAACTGACTGTCCGCTTCTGATTTCCACCCAATTGCCGTCAGAGCCAACCTGTCTTGCATAATGCGTCCATGCACCTGTGTCAGAAACTGCGTAAATGTTGTCAATACCTGCACCGTCAACAGTTAAGGTAAGACCTGCTGCTCCATACATCTCAGCTTCGCTCAAAAGACCGGTAATTCTGTGAGTATTGGCAAAATACATATATGCGTGCTTATCATCTGCATTATCGGTAATAGCGTGTGTTCTGAACTTTATATACATAATTTTGCCCTCCGCAAAACCGGGGCAAATAGGTATGTTCAGATATCCGGCACCACCATTTGCATAAGCATATGTATCGCCGTCGAAGGTGGTGGTTTCAACAGTTCCGCCGTCAGCTACAAAAGCACCTGCCAAATTTGCATCATTGGCTGCATCAAATCCGCCGTGAACTTTATCACCCTCAACATAGTCACCGTCAAATTCCGCTCCGAACTGATCAGCAATCGCCGCATCGAACACCGCTGCAACTTCCACTGCTGTTGCAAAATTCAAATTGAACAGCTTTGCATAAACTGCATTATCATCTTCAACCTTGTTGAGCTTTGTCAAGTCAATGCCGTAATTTGTAGCGTAGGTTGAAAGTGCTGTTGCCATAGCCGCTGCATCATTGTTCTTTGATGCAGCATTGAATGCTGATGTTGCAGCATCAACTTTTCTGTATACTTTAGCATTGTTTAATGCCAAAGCGTAATACAACTGAAGCCCACCGGGGTTTCCATCCCTATAAACATAGTCAGGAATAGTTCCATCGCTAACGCCTTCTTTATCCAAGCTCCAACAATCAGAACCTACTTCTTTTGTGTATACATCCACTTTACCGTTGCAAACTGTAATAAGTACATCCACACCCGGAGCATCAACATCGGGATAATTAACCAAATTTGTTAAGTTTTCTCCAAGATTAACTCCGTATCTGGCTTTGGTACCTTTTTCCCACAGATATACGGTTTTACCGGTAGTAATCGGGCTATCATTCATAACAGCATGAACACGAAGTTTTATATATTCGGTTCGAGATGCTCCCGGGAAAATCGGCGATACCTGTGGCACTATAAGATTGGATACTGTCGAAGATTTGCTTGTATATGCATAAGTTTCACCATCAAATGTTCCTGTTATTACAGAGCCATCTGATGAAGAAAGCAAATCTATATCACTTATCTTGCTTGCATCAAAGCTTGACACTACATAGTCACCATCACTATAATCAGCTGCGGCACCCTTTGCTGCCTCCATCGCTGCTTCAGCATTCTTTGTGTATACTTTCACACTGCTGATACCCAAACCGCTCTGCACCTTGAAATTACTGCTCACATGTGCCGCCGTCTGACCTGTTGTAATTTTCACCCAAGGTCCGTCCGAACCAACATGCTTTGCATAAAGTGTCCAAGCACCGGTATCTGATATTTCATAAATATTATCCATACCGGGTCCTGCAGCTGTCAGGGTTAGATTTTCGTCTGCCGCTGTATACAGGCTGTTTTCCATACTCTTGCCCAGTCTGTGGGTATTAGCAAAATAAATATACGCAGTCTTATCACCTGAAGCCACATCGGTTGTCGCAAAGGTTCTGATTTTTATATACAGAGTTTTACCTGTTACAAAACCCGGACAAATGGGCAGATTCAAATATCTATCCCCCTTGCTTGCATATGCATATGTGTCTCCGTTAGCTTCAAAAGTCACTACTTTTCCTTGACTTCCGTCCGCAGCGTTGCCAACGAAAGCACCTGTCAGATCTTCATCCTTTGTTGCATCAAATGAAGCATAAACGTCATCTCCGACAACATAGTCACCATCAAATGCGGCTGTCTCTGTTGTCTCAGCAACCGTCGGTATTGTGATGAAAGTGAGAATCATCGCAACTGTGAGCATTATGCCCAAAAGTTTTTTCATAGTTTTCATCCTTTCCTAAATTATTCTTTATGTCATACCCTGATGTCATATTTATTATACTGCGTTTTTTGCCGTTGGGCTGTTCGCCCTTCGGCTGGCCGGTAAACGCAGAAAATAAATCAGCATATTCATTATAGCATTGCCTCGAAAAATTAACCATTAACAAGTTTAATGGGTTTCTCTTGATATTCGCACAATTTTAAGGAAATCAACTCTTTTATATCTCAATTTCGCACTCCAGCTTATCAATAAATATTTTATGCAAGCCTTTGTTCTTTGCCGTTTTCATATCAAAATCAATATATGTGAAATCCTCATCCGTAAGGATAAATTCAACGGTTTTCTTTTCACCGGGAAGAAGCTTCACCTTCCCGAACTTACGCAGTTTTTTCACAAAGGGCGTTATGGGACAATGCATCATTTTCACAAACAAAAGAACGCTCTCGTTTATCTCGTAATCTCCCGTGTTTTCCACGTCAACCGACACTTCAACCCTTCCATCATCCCCGACCGTAGCTTTCAGATTGGAATAAACCACGGTGGTATACGAAAGTCCATACCCAAAGGGCATCCAAGCTTCAGGTGATGACAAAACATAATCACGTCCGGGATTCTCAACCGTTCCCGGTCTTTTCTCTATTCCCCTTGCCGACACCTTGTGGTTATAATAGCAAGGAATTGTTCCCACGGATAAGGGCAACGAGAAGGAAAGTTTTGCGGAAGGCGACTTATCCCCGAATATGAGATTTGCAAAAGCTGTACCGCTTTGCTCACCGCCGCCCCATGAAAGCATAAAGCCATTCACTCTGTCCACGGCATCTTTAATGGCACAGGCCCTTCCTGTGTAATAAATCAGCACCGTTGGCTTTCCTGTTTTCATCACTTCCTCAAACAGTCTGCTCTGGGATGGAGAAAGCCCTAAATCATGGGAATCAAAGCCCTCGCCCACCGTATACTCATCACACTTGTCGGTTCTTCCGAACTCTCCGCCGCCGCTGGGCGAACAGTCACCAAGCACCAGCATAACCACATCGGCAGAATTGGCAGTTTTTACGGCATCTTCAACCATTTCATCTGTTGTTGTGATGTGATTGCAACCCTTTGAATAAAGAACCCTGTCAGTTCCAAGACGGTTCACCATACCGTCATAAAAGCTCACACAGCTTTGGGTTTTTCCGATATAGTCACCAATGAAGCTATCCTTTGCATTGTTGCCTATGACCGCAACCTTTTTCAGAATATTTTCGTCAAGAGGCAGGATTCCGTCATTCTTCAGGAGCAGAATTGATTCTTCATCAATCTGTCTCGAAAGTTCTACAGATCTGCTGCTGTGCATTTTCAAAGCATCCTCCGGATGTGGCATTGGGTCATCGAAAAGACCTATATCAAACTTCATTTTTAGAATTCGATATACTGCTTCGTCAATGAGTTTTATATCTATCTCGCCGCTTTTCACAGCATTTCTGAAGGACTCACCATAGCCCGAAGGCTTTGATTCTTCAATATCAAGTCCCGCATTCAATGCAAGCTTACCGGCTTCAAGATGGTCTTTTGCAATGAAGTGCTTGGTCATCAGCATCCAAACACCGCCCCAGTCGGCAATTGTCACACCTTCAAAACCCAATTCATCACGAAGAAGCCGTCTTAAATATCTCACCGAAGAATGCATAGGCTCTCCGTCCACCTCATTATATGACGGCATAACCGATGCGGCACCTGCATCAATACACTTTTTGAAAGGTTCAAGGGCAACTTCTCGGATTTCTCTTTCACCAATATGAGAAGGTCCGCAGTTTAAACCGTTTTCAGGCACTCCGTAAGCCAGATAGTGCTTCAGAGTTGTTGCAACACCGCTTTTCTGGACACCTTTCACATATTCCGCACCCATTTCACCAACAAGATACGGATCTTCACTGTATGCCTCCTGAAATCTTCCCCAACGTGGGTCACGGGGGATATCAAGGACAGGAGAAAAAACCTGACGTATTCCTGTTGCTCTGGCTTCCTCGCCGATAATCTCGCACATTTCCTTATAGAGTTCAAGATTAAAGGAGCCGCCTATTCCTGCATTTTGCGGAAAAACCGTTGCCTTGTCATAGTAAAGTCCGTGAAGAGCTTCAAAACCCATAATTGCAGGTATTCCCAAAGGTGTTTTGTTCACAAAATAGTCCTGAACCACATTTACGGCATTGTCTCTGTGGGTATTGTTGAGGTCTGCCCACATACCGCATCTGCAAGGAACATCTTTACCGGCAACAATATCATCATACACCTCTTCTAACCTTTCAAAAAAGACCATCTGATCAATTTTTTCATCAATTGTCATTTTAGAAAGAAGGTCACGTGCTCTTTCCGCTGACGAAAACTCAGCATTTTTGTACATATCAAAATTCTCCTTTTGTCGTGGCATATATTGCTTAAAAAGCGATATATGCCAATCATTTCATTAGTTGTCTAATTTTGCTGATTTTGCAATAGGCACAAGATTCCTATCCCAAATAAACGCCTTGAAATATTTCACTTTTCCCTTTGCAGGAACAGGCATTTCAACAGTAGTTTTTCCATTGACGTTGAAGTCTTCGGTAACCGCTCCCAGCAATATGTCATTTTCATCGTATGCACCCACATAGACCACACCCGATGAAACCACCGCTTTTGTGGAAAGCTCAAATGTCCACTTTTCAGATGTGGAATTGGTCTTGGCGAGGGTTGCCGTCGCCGGTGTTCTCTTTGTGTACACCTTTGCATCGCTTATAGCCAGTCCGTAATAAATATAAAGAGCGTTATCTCCCGTGCGAGCCTGATATTCTTTATTTTCATAATCCAAAGACCACTCATCGGAGTCGACAGATTTTGAATAAATATTGAATCCCCCGGACTTCATTTCCAGAATTACATCCACGCCCTTGGCGGAAGGTGAACAATTGTCAGCTTTGTTTGTTACAGTCTCCAGCATATTGAAGCCTGCTCTTGCATTGCCGGAATTTTCCGTCCACACATATATGGTTTTGCCGGTGGTATTATCGAAAGCTGCATGAAGACGCATTTTAACAAACACAGATTCCTTTTCCGAGAGAGTCGGCAATATCTGCGGCACTCTGAGGAATGATGTGGCTGTTGCTTTGCTTGTATGCGCATAGGTTTCGCCGCCAAAGGTTGTTGTCTGCACAGCACCGTCCGAGGAGGTGAGCTTTGCAACGTCTTCTTCGTTGCTTGCATTGAATGTTGAAATAAGATTGTCGCCAACAACATAGTCAATATTGAATTCCGCACCAAGTTGTGCTGTAACTGCCGTATCAAAGACTGCTGCAACCTCTGTTGATTTTGCGAAATTCAAATTAAACAGCCTTTCATAAACTGCGCTTTCATCAATCACACTGTCAAGCTTTGTCAGGTCAATTCCGTATTCCGTCTCATAAGTTTTCAAAGCCTGCTTCATTGCATCAACATCATTATTTTTGGATGCAGCATTAAATGCAGATGTGGCAGTATCAACCTTTTTGTACACAACCGCTTTGCTGACACCCAAACCGTGCTGAACTTGAAGTGACAGGAAAGTGTTGTTATCAGAATACTCTTTTGCTTCATCCAGAACCGTCCACTCTTCATCAGAGCCTGCTGTTCTCACATAATTATTGTGTCCGTTCGACTTTAGCTCAAAAATCACATCCACTCCCGAAGCAGAATTCACCAAAAGTCTGTCATTCTGAATTTCAGCATTGTTCAATGTGCGGCTGGCTCTTGCATTACCCGAATTCTTTGTGTACATATACACAACCTTGCCCAAGGTCTGATTATCAATGGCATGGATTCGGAATTTCACATACACAGGTTCCTTCTCCGAAAGAACCGGCAAAATCTGCGGTATGAATAACCATTTGCCACTTGTTGCGTGAGCATATACTCCGTCACCGAAGGTTGTGGTCTGTACCGCTGTGCCATCCGATGAAGAAAGCTGACTTAAATCCTCCGCCTTTTCCGCATCAAAGTCTCCCAATACATAGTCCCCGTCCTTATAGTCCTTTGCGGCTGTTTCGGCAATTTCCATCTCGCCTAAGATTTCACGCCATTCATTTTTCTTTTGGACAGCGTCATAAAGAGGTGGTTCAACATAATCGGCTACTGTATAAAGCAATACTTCCTCATGGGTGTCTCTCCATCCCATAAAATCGGAAACAATCTTGTAACCATCCTTCACATAAAGCTTGTAATCATACTTTTCAGCAAACTCTTCCGTTGAAATATAAGTTTTTCCGTTGGCAGTTATGCCTTGGAATACCGCATCTATACCGTCTTTTGTGAATATAACGGCGTTCCCTGCAATATTTACATCAGCACCAACAAATTCTGCGGCATACTCTGCCTGAACATTCCCGGAATAAGCGGCATCAGCATAGAACTCATTATGCATAAACAAATTGTTTGTTTCAGTTCCCACAACCAATGTCTTGTCAACCTTTTCCTCGCTCATGACAAAATCAAGAACGCCTTCAACCTGATAAGAATCACTTCTGAAATGCAGTTTTTCCCAGGACTTTGTGGGAACGATTTTGTTCTTGTCCACCGCAAATTGGTATCTTACGTAATTTGCACCGCTTTGATTGTCCGCTTCTTCCGTTCCGTTGAATCTCACATATACTGCCTTGTCATCAACAAAAATACCGGCATCCATAGCATTTCCGCGAATATTTCCGTATCTTTCATGTTCATAGTTCATTTCTTTCAGAGTTCCAACATATTCCCAAGACGAACCCTCGTCATAGCTCACCGCAAGAGCAAATCTTTCTCTGGGCCACTGAGAATTGGGAATCCCTTCATAACCCCAGTCATAGCCCCATACTGCCCACCAGGTTTTGGGTTCTGTGGGGTCTTTTGTAATATTATAATTGTTTACATTTGCCTCAAAAGGAGTTGAACCAACGTGACTGAAGTCGAAGGTTGCACCGTTATCGTGAGAATCAATATAGTTAACAGAACCTGCACCTGTTCTGAAAAACAATCTTATGCTGCCATCACTGCGTTCCAAAGCCACAGATTCAGCTATAACCATTCCGATTTCCTGAGAACGAACAATATCGGACGTCTTCCATGTCACACCGTTATCATCGGAATAGAAAATCGTCTCTGCACCATAGTCTTCAGCCGTCCAGCCGCTGACACCGTATTCATCACCGCAGGCATTTATAATTCTGCCCGTTGATGTTTTGAATGCACGGTTCGCCTGACCTGTGGCATACGGTTCTTCCGGACGGATTACGGACTGAAATTCCCAGCTCATTCCATTGTCTTCGGATATATATGTGTGCTGTTGATATGCTTTTCCGCCTTCTATACTTACAGGGTGATAAATACCGTGGTCAACGGCAAGCAGATTACCGTTATCAAGACGGACAAATGAATCAAACAGCTTTACCCCTGCATTATCATAAGGAATATATGAAAATGTCTTGCCGCCGTCATCGGTAAACATATATTCTGACTTGTTTTCAATGGCAAAATATGTGCCCTCATCGGTCATAAATCCTCTGGGAAAATCACCTTCAAGATTGTCTACATAAACCGTCATACCCATAACAGGCTTTGAATTTCCTCTGTATTTTATGTTGTGAATATCAGCCGAATTTCCCGAAGATGCAAAACCAATATTGCCGTTGTTATGACAGGTTGAATATCCTGAAATAGCTAAATTTCCGTCAATGAACAGTTCAACACGTTCCTTGTCTGTTTCTTTGTCTCTTTTTGTTTTGACAGTCCAGCTTGCTGTGCTGCCAACAGGAAGAGTTCCGCCGGCTTCTGCAATTATTGCGGTTGTTCCTCTGATATCCTCTCCAAGCTCAAACTTTCCTGTTTCAAAGTTGTAACCAACAAATCCTACGAGGGTATCCTGCTTTCCGAAAACATACCAGAAGCCGCCATTTCCGTTGTTCACCTGAATATCAGCACTTGTTTCTGCCTTTGATGCCGCAACGTCTATTGTTGCCCATCCGCTTTCTGCATTGGTGGTGTCCAAACTCAGTTTTCCGCTGTTCTCATCAACATTAAAACTTCCGCCTTCACTTCTCCAGAAATCCGATGCGGAGAAAACACCTGCACCGTCAAATTCGTCTTCATAATAATATACATCCGATGCATCCGATATGGCGAATTTCTTGATTGCACTTCCGCCTTCAATATCAAAAGCCACTCCTGTTCCGCCTGCAATCACCACTCCACGGAACACACCAATTTGTTGGTCATTTGCGTAAACCCTCGAAATTCCCCCAAGAGTTTCAACTCTGATATGCATATCACCTTCAACATTCGGCAGCTCCCCAAGCATTCTCCACACAGGTGCCGCATCCTCAAAATAAGAGCCAAGGTCGTTCAGATATGTCTTTCTCAGCTTTGCAATTCCGAATACCTTTCCGTCTTCAATCTTCACATCTGTTCTGAAATATCCGTCTTTGATGTAGAATCTCACGTTTTGGTTTCGTTCTATTACCATATCCGCAACATAGGAATATGGAATGTAGGGAACTTCCGCATAAGTCTTTGCGTCACTCACGTTTTCCCTTGCAAAATATGTCACTCTTTCTTCGGGAACGGTAACTGCAAAGTTGCTGATTGTGAGTCCGTTGTTCGATGTTGTCTTTGTCACATCTGTTGTCATCGGCATTGTGAATGACTTCACCAACATACCGTTATAGTACACGTCTGCCCCATAGGCATCTGTCACCACAATAAAATCACCTGTGCCGCAATCGAAAGTTTGTTCCCCTTCATCTGTCAGGTATGTGAATCCATCCTTTGTGTGAGTCAGTGCAAGCTTATGTGTTCCGTTTGAAACATTCACCGATGCTGTTCCGCTGTTTCCCGAAACCGAATATCGCACTTCATTGGAATAGTTAGTTGTGGTCTGATTTCCGCTGAGATAGGGATAAACCGTCACATAATCCTTTCCCTTGATAATGCCATTTTCATCCTTTGCTATCACAGACACGGTATGGGTCGCACCCTCGGTCAAAGAAATAGCTGTGCTGAAGGAGCTGTCTGTTGTTGCAACGTTATTTCCGTCAACAAAGAATTCAACAGTTTTAACATCCGAAGCCTGCCCCCCGGGTTCAAAGGTTGCCACAGTATTGTCTGCCGATAATTTCAGTTCGCCCTTTTCCTCATGCAAAACCTTTAAAGTCAGGGATTTTGAAAATTTTCCGTCATACTCTGCACAAACCGTGTGTGTTCCCGGTCTCAAACCTGAAATTGTCGCCACATATCCGTTTTCCTGCTTACCCACGGCAACAACTTTTCCGTCAACATAGTAATTGATTTCAGAAGCACTTATTCCTCCGTCAGGTATCAGAGTGAGGCTTGA
>JAZNLK010000044.1:0-32512 GCA_045579055.1 Clostridia bacterium | reverse complement strand
CTCGTCCTTTTACGGTATGAAACACTTCTCGGACAATATGGCGTTGATGACCTTTACTGTTATGGTAGGTTCATTTATTGCCACAGCATCAAACAAGGTTCTGGAGGTTACGTCCGGATATACAGCCACATTCGTGATGTTGCTGGCTTTGACCTTTGTGGCACTGGTGCTGAATTTGTTCATTCGCAAACCTTAATTCTAGTACAAAAAAAGGAGTTGCAGCAAAATGATTTTCCGGAACATACGGGAGGCTGTCCCCTACATATATTGCATTTATGTTTTATCTGCAATATGGTTTATAGGGGTTCGGTATCCTGAATGTTCCGGTTGTTTTTCATTTTGCTGCAACTCTCGGTTGAACAAAGTTTACTTTGAAAAATGTTTTTCAATCATTTCCTTTTCGAAGTCAAGAATGTATTTTGCTTCCCGGTCGATTCTTTCTTCCGAAGGATTGTCAATCAGGTCACGGAATACTTTGATGTCACGACCAACTTCGCCACCCATCATAACAAAAGGCTCGCAGACAATGCGGTTTTTGTAATTAATGTCGGCAAGTGCACCGAAAATTTCGTCCCAGTCAAGATGTCCCTTTCCGGGTGCTGTTCTGTTGTTTTCGCCTGTGTGGAAGCTGGTGAGCTTGTCGCCAACAAGACGGATTGCATCGCCGATTGAATTTTCTTCGATGTTCATATGGTATGTGTCAAGAAGAACGCCTATGTTGGGACTGTCGATTTCTGCCGCATAGTCAAGAGCTTCCTGAGCTGTGTTGATGAGGCAGCCTTCAAAACGGTTAACAGCTTCAACGCAGTATGTAACACCGTTGTCCTCGGCAGTTTTTATGATTGAACGCATACTTTTGAGACTGTTTTCCAGGAGGGGTCTTTTGTCGTCAAGAATGTAGGAGGGTGTTCCCCAGCCTGCATAGCTGACGCCTGAAAGAAGTGTTCCATCCATTTTTCCGATTTGTTCAACGATTCTCTGAAGATAGTCAACGCCGCCAAGACGAACCTTTTCGTCGGGTGATGATACGTCATATGCAGGGTCAAGACCAAGGCTGTATGTCAGTTCGATTCCAACCTCGTCGGCAAGAGCCTTCAGAGACTTCAGCTTTTCATCTGACATTTCAAGAAGGGGCTGTGCCTGAAATTCCAACACGTCATAGCCGATTGCGGCAGCTTTTCTGATATACTTTGCGTGGTCGGCATCCCAGTTCTTCTCCCAGAAGTTCATAAAAATTCCAAGTTTGTTCATAATCTTTTTCTCCTTTATTTATTTTTTTACATAATGTCTATTTCATAACCAAGGTATTTTGAAAATGCTTCATTTATTATGTCGCCGCAGTGACCGTAGGTGATTGAAACGTGATGTTTATAGCCGCTTTCAGCCATATAGTTTGAAATATTTGCAAGGTTCTTGTTTTCAACAACCTTACCGCTGCCGAAGAATGCTTCTTCAATGGGGTCATCGGTGAACTTGCATTCTGTTGCAAATCCGCAGATTTTGCCGTTTTCGGTCTTGACGCTGCCGAAGGTAATGTCGCCCGCCTTGATTCTGCCTTTGTTTACGCCAACACCCGTGCCTTCGCCAAAGGTCTTTTTGAACATAAGGTGTTCAATGATTTCACCTTTGCCCTCAAGCATTGAAGGAGGTATGGGACCGCAATGGAACATAATTGACTTTGTTTCATCATCACCGTAATTATTGTTGAAGTCAAGGAGCATACAGGGTGTGTCTGATGCCAGCGAAAGTGCTCTCATCATAACTGCGTTGGGAATGTCAACTTCGCAAGCGGCACTAACGCCGATTTCATTGAGCAGACAGAGACTTGTGCAAGGTGCGATTCCCAGAACTGTTTCAAATTCGTTCCAACAACGAACAGCAACAGCCTGCCAGTTGTATTCCTTAACAAGGTCTTCAAACACTGCCTGAACCTTTGCCATGGTGATGAGCTTTTCTTCGGGATAGCCCGAAAATTCGGTTATTTCGAGAATCTGAGCCTTCTTTTCGGCAACTCTTTCCTCTGAAACCTTTTCAACTCTTGCAAAAACATCGCTGAGGTCAACTGTGTCAACGTTGATTCCCTTGTTGTGAAGGGCAATTTCATCAACTCTGACGGTCTTGAAGGCTGTTGTTCTTGCACCGATTGCACCGATGTTGAAACTCTTCATTCCCTTCACTGTGCGGCAAACGCCGGCAAATTTTTTAAGGTCGTTTGCAAATGCTTCGCTTGATGGGTGAACCACAAACTGTTTTGTCAGAGTAAAGGGGATTTTTGCCTGACGCAAAGCATTGCACATTGCAAACTTTCCACACATTGCATCACGGCGGTGTGCAAAGTCCATCTTTCCGATTTCATCGGGATATGCCTGAACAAGAATGGGAACATTGGCATCCTTCAGTGCAACAAGTGCACCGTTTTCGTCACCGAAGTTGGGAAGGCAGAGGATGATTCCATCAAACTTGCCTCTGTTTTCTTCAAGAAAATCAGCAAAAATCTTGCCTTCCGCAATGGTCTCAACTGCACCGTATCTGGTCTTGTTTTCGTCCATACAAATGAAGTCGAAGCCGCTGTCCGAAACTGTCTTTTTAACTTCGTCTCTTGCCGATGCAATAACTTCGCCGGGGAAGAATCCACGGTTGCCGAAGTAAAGTGCAAAGGTGATTTTGTTGTTTACTGCATTCATAAAAAGTCCTCCTTAACTATATCGTTATAGTTTATGCTATAACGATATAGTACCACGCATAAACAAATTTGTCAATATTACGTTGACAAATTCAGCGGAAAAAGATACAATATATGAGTCAGGAGAAATATTATGAAAAAAGTTACGTTAAAAGATATTGCAAATGAATTGAATGTCACTGTGGGAACAGTTTCGCACGTTCTCAACGGAATAGACGACATATCCGAAGAAACTAAGTTGAAGGTGTTGGAAGCTGCACAAAGAATGGGGTATATTTCCAACGGACCTGCAGTGTCTTTACGCTCAGGAAAGACAAATACTGTAGCGGTTATTGTGCCTGATATTTCCAATCCGCACATTGCCTATCAGATAAAGCTAATTGAAGACAAGATGCGAGAGAAGAAGTATTCGGTTATTATTCTCAACAGCGATGAGGATGAGGATAAGGAATATGAGGCAATCACCACAGCTTTAAGCAAGCAGGTGGACGGGGTTTTGCTTTGTCCCTGTCAGTATACATCAAAGAATATTGATTTTTTGAAAAAAATGGAGGTTCCTTTTGCTCTTATCGGCAGATATTATTCCGAACTTGATTGTGACTATGTTTGTGCTGATGATTTGAAAGCCGGTTATCTGGCAGGAAGGTATCTGATTGAAAAGAAATGTGTAAATCCCATATTTGTGGGTGCATACAGATACATTCAAGCAAGTTCGGATAGATTTGACGGACTTAAAAAGGCTTTTTCAGAGGCGGGATTCGATGTTTTGGAGGATAGGTTTGTTGAAATCAGTCCAAAGGTGGATAGCACAAAGAATGTAATAAAAGAGTTTTTTGAAAAAGGCATAGAGTTTGATTCTATTGTTGCGTTTTCAGATGTAATTGCTTTTGAACTTATATCCCATGTGAAGAAGATTTACAAAAAAGAGATTCCCATTGTGGGGTTTGATGCCATAAATTCACATCTGTTTATGCCTTTTCACAGTGTCAGTATCGGCATGATTGGCGGAGGTTGGGCTAACAAGGCTGTCGAGATTATTCTGAAAAAAATAAAGGGAACAAAGAAAACATACAGAGAACTCATTGACGTTGAATTGTTTGAGTTTAATTAAAGGATGATGATGAAATGGAGATTAAACAAGTAGCACAGATTTGCGGAGACCAGGATGGTGCAATATGGAACAATCTGCTGTTTCGGTTCGACAGCCGCGGCAGATGCAGGGTTTATGATCTTGAAATGCTGAAAAAGGGCGATTTTAGTGAGGAAGCAGAAGAACTTAGTGAATTTTATCTTCACCGATCTGATGAAATCTGCCCTCATTCCAACGCTGTTATGTTCGGAAATGAATATTTTGCCGAAGATGATGAATTTCCTCTTCTTTACAGCAATATTTATAATAATTATGCCGAGGGTGAAAATCAGTTTAAGGGTGTTTGCCTTGTTTACAGGCTACAACGGAACGGAAAAGCTTTTTTTACCACTCTTGTTCAGATGATTGAAATTGGATTCGTTGAAAACACCGAGCATTGGAAGTCGGAAAATATAGATGACTTCAGACCTTTTGGAAACTTCACAATTGACCGTGAAAAGAGCATTTATTATGCTTTTAATATGCGTGACGAGATGCAAAAAACAAGATATTTTGCTTTTCGACTGCCCAAGGTGAATGAAGGCGATGTTGATGAAAGTTTCGAAGTGAAAAAAGTGGTTCTGAACCTTTCTGACATAAAGGATTATTTCGATTGCGAATACCACGTGTGTATTCAGGGGGCTTGTTGCCACAAGGGCAAGATTTATTCATCCGAGGGGTTTTCGTCAACTATTGGAAAACCACCTGTGCTGAGAGTTGTAAATCCTGAAACAAAAAGGCAGGAATTGAAGGTGGAATTCAACGATTTCGGCATTGATACAGAGGCGGAGTTTGTTGATTTTTGGGACGACGTTTGCTATTACAGCGATGCACATGGAAATTTTTACATTATAGAGTTTTAAGGGGGAAATAACAATGAAAATGTATACTATCAAAGAAAAAGGTTCTGCAGATATTCCGGTTATCGTAATCACTGACTACATAAACGATGACTACTGTCCTCGGGTAGAGTTTAGCGCAACGTACAGCGAAGAAGGCTTTCACGCACACTTTACGGCTTATGAAAAGAATCCCAGAGCTGAAAAGACTCAACATCTGGAGCTTGTGAACAATGACAGCTGTCTTGAGTGGTTTATGAATTTTGACCCCGTTCACACTGACAGATACTTCAATTTTGAAATGAATGCAAAGGGAGTTGCCAATATTGCTTTCCGCAAGGACAGATACGACAAAACTCCTTTGACTGTTGAAGATATTCAGATGATAGATATAAAGACCGGGATTTTTGATGAATACTGGACTCTGGACTACACCGTGCCTTTTGAACTCATCAAGAAGTATATTCCCGATTATGAATTCAAAAAAGGTCTTGAACATCCTGCAAATGTATATAAATGCGGTGATGAAACAGAGTTCCCGCACTTTGGCTGCTGGAGTATGGTAAACCGTGAAAAGCCGGATTTTCACATTCCTTCATATTTCGGAAGAATGACAATTGAATAAACAAAAAAGACTTTTCTGTCATTGGGGCGGAAGAGTCTTTTTATGATTTATTTGATAGTTAGTTTTCGGAGGAGGTTTCCGAAAGATTGTGAAGGACTTTGTATTCGGAAATAAACTGTTCGTATCGGGTTTGTTCAGATTGGATTTTATAGATGTAATAGTCGATGAGGCGAGGTTCGGTCACGTTGTTGAAATTGTCCATTGCATTCTGTAGTTCCTGTTTTGCGTGTTCGATGTCGGAACGCAACTGGTTTATCTGTTTTTCATATTGCTTCTTTTGTTCGTTTTTCTGCCTGACAGCACGGCTGAGAGTGTTTGTGAAATTTGCTGCAAAACCGGAAAACATAAAAATTCATCCTTTCTTTAATCTTTCTGTATATATTATGGATGATATATTGAAATATATTCCAAAATATTGACCAAGATTTTCAAAGAACACTTGTGTAATTTGCAAAAGTGTGTTATAATATAGATAATTGTAATTAAAATGGATTTATATGTTGTTTTGGAGGTTAGACCATGGGTTTGAAAGGTTTGATTGAAAAATTTGTCGGCACTTACAGTGACCGTGAACTCAAAAGAATAGAGCCGATTGTTGAAAAGGTTATGGCTCTTGAACCTGATATGCAGAAGAAAACAGACAAGGAACTGCGGGAAATGACCGAAGTGTTCAAAAAACGTCTTGCCGAAGGTGAAACATTGGACGATGTTCTCCCTGAAGCATTTGCTGTTTGCAGAGAAGCGGCGTGGCGTGTTCTGGGAATGAAGCATTTCCGTGTTCAGGTTATCGGTGGTATTGTTCTTCATCAGGGACGAATTTCAGAAATGAAAACAGGTGAAGGTAAAACTTTGGTTGCAACCCTTCCTGCATACCTTAATGCTCTTTCGGGCAAAGGTGTGCATATCGTAACCGTCAATGACTATCTTGCAAAGCGTGACAGTGAGTGGATGGGCAAGCTCTATAACTTCCTTGGATTGTCTGTGGGTCTGGTTATTCACGAAAAGGATAACAAAGCACGTCGCGAAGCTTATGCTGCAGATATTACCTACGGTACAAATAACGAAATGGGATTTGACTATCTTCGTGACAATATGGTTATTTATAAAGAAAACCGTGTTCAAAGAGGTCATAACTATGCCATTGTGGATGAAGTGGACAGTATTCTTGTTGATGAAGCAAGAACCCCCCTTATTATTTCGGGCGTGGGCGACAAATCTACATCATTCTATGAGCAGGCAAATGCTGTTGCCAGAACCCTGAAGCACCGCACGGTCGTTGAAACTGACAGCAAGGCGGAGGATGAAGATATTTATAATGACGTGGATTACGTTGTTGACGAAAAGGCAAAGACGGCAACACTGACCCCTGCAGGTGTGAAACGTGTTGAGACGGCCTTCGGTATTGAAAACCTCACCGACCCTGAGAATATGACATATTCTCATCATATCAATCAGGCAATCAAGGCTCACGGAATAATGAAACGTGATATTGACTATGTTGTGAAAGAGGGACAGGTTATCATTGTTGATGAGTTCACCGGCAGACTTATGTTCGGAAGACGCTACAGCGACGGACTTCATCAGGCAATCGAAGCCAAGGAAGGTGTTAAGGTTGAAAACGAGAGCAAGACTCTTGCAACAATAACTTTCCAGAATTTCTTCCGTCTTTATGATAAGCTTTCGGGTATGACAGGAACAGCGCTCACCGAGGAGCAGGAATTCCGTGAAATTTACAAGCTGGATGTTGTTGTGATTCCCACCAACAAACCAATGATAAGAAAAGACCTTCCGGACGCAATATACAAAAGCGAAGCAGGAAAGTTTGTCGCGGTTATAAAGGAAGTTGAAAAGGCACACGAAGCAGGTCAGCCTGTGCTTATCGGTACAATTTCCATAGAAAAGTCCGAACACCTAAGTGCACTGCTGAAGAAAAAGGGCATAAAGCATAATGTTCTTAATGCGAAAATGCACGAAAAGGAAGCTGAAATTGTTGCTCAGGCGGGCAAGAAGGGAGCTGTTACCATAGCCACAAATATGGCAGGACGTGGTACGGATATTGTTCTTGGCGGAAATGCGGAATTTCTTGCAAAGGAAGAAATGGAAAAGCTTGGTTTTACTCCCGAACTTATTGTTCAGGCGACGGGCTTTGCTGAAACTGACGACGAGGAAATCCTCAACGCAAGAAAAACCTTCAAGGAACTCAATGACAAGTACAAAGCGCAGATTGAGCCTGAACAGAAGGCTGTTCTTGAAGCCGGTGGTCTCTATATTATAGGTACAGAACGTCACGAAAGCCGAAGGATCGATAATCAGCTTCGTGGTCGTGCAGGACGTCAGGGTGATGCAGGAAAGTCAAGATTCTTCCTGTCTCTCGAAGATGACTTGATGAGACTTTTTGCGGCAGATAAGATTAACCGTGTTATGGAAATGGTTGGTTTTTCTGAAGAGGATGCCATTGAAAGCAAGTTGGTTTCAAATTCAATTGAAACAGCTCAGGCTCGTGTTGAAGGTCGCAACTTTGACATCAGAAAACACGTCCTCAGCTATGATGATGTGAACAACCAGCAAAGAGAAAAGATTTACGGACAGAGAAACGAGGTTCTTGACGGTGTTGACCTG
This sequence comes from Clostridia bacterium, assembly GCA_045579055.1. Classification (GTDB taxonomy): domain Bacteria; phylum Bacillota; class Clostridia; order Monoglobales; family Monoglobaceae; genus SIG440. The sequence goes on along the minus strand of JAZNLK010000044.1, from coordinate 24,617 downwards.
AAAGTTACTGTTGAAAAGATGATGAGGAGTGTTCTGGAAGACATCATCACACGTTGTGCAGGTTCTGAGGCATATGCCGAAAACTGGCAGTGGGACGGTATGCGTGAACAGCTGACACTGATTTTTGGTGACCTTGGTGAGGACGTGCTCGAATTTTCTGAAAATAAGATTGACAAGATGACTGTTGCTTCACTGACCGATGACCTTATGGAAAAGGTTCTTGCAAAGTATGCTGAAAAGGAAGAAATGTTCGGCGACAAGATTCGTGAAGTTGAAAGAATTATTCTTCTACGTGTTGTTGATGCAAAATGGATGGATCATATCGACAGTATGGAACAGCTCCGCCAGGGCATCAATCTCCGTGCATATGCTCAGAGAGATCCGGTTATTGAATATAAATTCGAGGCGATGGATATGTTTGACGAAATGATTGCCGTAATCAAGGAAGAAACCGTGAAGCAGCTTTTCCACGTTGTTCTTCAGTCAAACATTGAACGCAAAGAAGTTGCAAAGCCTATGGCCGAAAATCTCGGCGGCGACGGAACGGTTCGCAAAAAGCCGGTTGTGAAAACAGAAAAAATCGGCAGAAATGATCCTTGTCCCTGTGGCAGCGGCAAAAAATACAAACAGTGCTGTCTGGGCAAGGAGAACAATTAATGGAGAAAACATCGCGTTTTAGGGGCGGCGTCCTCGACACCCGGTGTGAAAAATATATCATTAAAGGATGTGAAGATGTGATAGAGTTCGATGAGTACAAGCTTGAGCTTGACGGAATGAAGAAAGATATTACAGATTTGAGGGATTCACTTTAACATCGAAAAAACGATGGAAGAGATTTCCGAACTTGATGCAAAAACAATGGAGCCCGATTTCTATGGCGATATGGATGCCGCAGGAAAAGTACTCCAGAGAATCAAAGGCCTAAAAAGCAAGGTGGAACGATACGATGCACTCTATGGGGCATGGGATGATTTGACAACTCTGGTTGCACTTGCTATTGAAGAAAACGACGAGAGTGTTCTGGATGAGGTGAAGTCCGGATTCAAGGAACTTTCGGAAAACCTCAGTTCAATGAAGCTTGAAACCTTGCTTTCGGGTAAGTATGACGGAAACAACGCAATTCTGACCCTTCATGCAGGTGCCGGTGGCACCGAGGCTCAGGACTGGTGTGAGATGCTTTACAGAATGTACACTCGCTGGGCTGAACGCCGTGGCTTCAAGGTTGAAACTCTTGATTTCCTTGACGGCGAAGAAGCGGGAATAAAGAGTGTTACCTTCCAGATTGAAGGGGTCAATGCTTACGGTTATGCAAAGTGTGAGAAGGGTGTTCACCGTCTTGTGCGAATTTCACCCTTTGACTCGTCGGGCAGACGGCACACATCCTTTGCATCTCTTGATGTTATGCCTGAAATTGACGATGATATTGAAATCAATATAAACCCCGAAGATTTGAAGGTTGACACATACCGTGCCAGCGGTGCAGGTGGTCAGCACGTAAACAAGACTGAGTCAGCAATCCGCATAACTCACCTTCCCACAGGTGTTATTGTTACCTGTCAGAACGAACGCTCACAGCACAAAAACCGTGAAACAGCAATGAAAATGCTGAAGTCAAAGCTGGTTGAAATTGCAGAGCGTGAGCAGAAGGAGAAGATTGAAGACCTGAAGGGTGTTCAGATGGAAATCGGTTGGGGAAGCCAGATTCGTTCATATGTTTTCCATCCGTACAGTATGGTCAAGGATCACAGAACCAACTTTGAAACCGGTAATACCGGAGCGGTTATGGATGGAGACCTTGACGGATTTATTGATGCATATCTCACGGCATTGTCACGTGGCGAACTGGAATAGGAAAGGAAACATAATATGTTTGAAAAGTTATCATTTATAGAACAACAGCACGAAGAGCTGGCGGCAAAAATCAGTGACCCTGCAGTTATGGCAGATATGGATAATTGGCGCAAGCTGTGCAAGGAACATTCCGATATGACTCCAATTGTGGAGAAGTATAAGGAATACAAAATGAATATGAACACCATCGAGGATGCAAAAATGATGCTCGATGACCCTGAAACAGATAAGGACTTCAAGGAAATGCTTCAGGAAGAAATTTCCCAAGCGAAAGAGAATATCGAAGTTATCGAGGGCGAATTGAAGATACTGCTTCTCCCCAAAGACCCCAACGATGACAAAAACGTTATTGTTGAAATCCGTGGCGGTGCAGGTGGTGATGAAGCGGCGCTTTTTGCGGCAGACCTTTACAGAATGTATTCAATGTATGCTGAGTCAAAACGCTGGAAAACAGAAGTGATGAACCTCAGCGAGATTGGTATCGGCGGAATCAAGGAAGTTTCCTTTATGATTGAAGGTCAGGGTGCATACAGCCGCCTCAAGTATGAAAGTGGCGTTCATCGTGTTCAAAGAGTTCCCGAAACCGAATCTCAGGGCAGAATCCATACATCAACCGTAACAGTTGCGGTTCTTCCCGAAGCCGAAGAAGTTGACTTTGAAATTAACCCTGCAGATTTGCAGATTGACACATACCGTGCCAGCGGTGCAGGTGGTCAGCACGTAAACAAAACCGAGTCTGCAATCCGTATCACCCACATACCAACCGGTGTAATTGTTGAGTGTCAGGACGAACGTTCACAGCACAAAAACAAGGATAAAGCGATGAAGGTTCTCCGTTCAAGACTCTACGAAGCCGAGCTTCAGAAGCAGCAGGATGCCATAGCCGCAGACCGCAAGAGTCAGGTGGGAACAGGTGACCGAAGCGAAAGAATCAGAACATATAACTTCCCTCAGGGACGTGTGTCAGACCACCGTATAGGTCTAACATTATATAAAATTGAAGCAATTATGAACGGTGACATCGACGAAATCATTGATGCACTCATCACAACAGACCAGAGCGAAAAGTTGAAACTTCAGGGTGAGAATTAAATTTCCATGGAAACAAGAATATTTGAGAATACAATTGAAGATTTAAATAAGGCAGCACGATTGATAAATGACGGTGAGGTTGTTGTTCTGCCCACTGAGACGGTTTATGGATTGGGGGCAAACGCACTCAATAGCCGGGCAGTGGATAAAATCTATGAGGCAAAAGGCAGACCTTCAGATAATCCGCTTATAGTTCATATTTCCGATTTTGATGAGATTGAGAAGTTGGTTAAGGAAGTGCCTGATGGGGCAAAGCTTCTGGCGGATAGGTTCTGGCCGGGCCCGCTTACCATGATTCTCAAAAAGAAGGATATAATTCCCGAGAGGGTTTCAGCGGGTCTTCAAACCGTGGGTATAAGGCTTCCTGAAAACGAAATTGCCAGAGCTTTTATCAAGGCTTGCGGAGTTCCCATTGCGGCACCAAGTGCCAATATTTCGGGCAGACCAAGTCCAACGACATTTGAACACGTTTTTGAGGATATGAACGGAAGAGTGGCAGGAATTATCCGTGGTGGCGACGCAAAGGTCGGGGTTGAATCTACTGTTATTGATATGACTTCGGAAATTCCAACGGTACTTCGTCCGGGAGGAATTTCAATTGAACAATTGAGAGAGGTTCTGGGTGAAGTTCTCATCAGCAGCGAGGTGAAAAAGGACGATATCCCCAAAGCACCCGGAATGAAGTATAAGCATTATTCGCCGAAAGCACCTGTTTATATTATCAAAGGCTCCGGCGAAGAAATAAAAGAGTTTTTATCAAAGCGTATTGCCTTTGGCAAAATTGCGGTTATAGGTTTTGAAGAAATGAGGGACGAACTCCCGGAATTTGTATTATTTATTTCCTTGGGGTCAAAAAATTCTCCCGAAACTGCGGCACAGAGACTTTTTGACTGCCTGCGTGAGAGTGACAAAATTGGTGCAAAGGAAATATATGCTCCGGAGATTCCTGACGATGGGTTGTGGCGTGCGGTGAAAAACCGTCTGTATAAAGCTGCGGCAGGAAAATTCCTTGACGCAAAGACGGCAAAGTCGGTTTTGTTTATTTGCACCGGAAATACCTGCAGAAGTCCTATGGCGGAAGGAATATTCAACTCTATGAATTTTAATGGTGTTGCAGCTTCGTCGGGACTTTGCGTTATGGGGACAAAAGGTGCGGAGCAGAACGCAATTGATGCGGTAAGCAAATGGAATATTGATTTGACAGGACACACTCCAAAACAGACAACATTGGATATGATTGAATGTTCGGATATTGTTCTGACAATGACAGTAAGTCACAAATGGACACTTCCTGATGATGAAAAAGTTCTCACATTAAAGGAGTTCGCAGGGGAATCCGGTGATGTTACAGACCCCTATGGCGGAGATATTTCTGTGTATGAAGCCTGTGCCAAAGAAATAAAACGATTGATAGAGAAGATGGAATTATGATAGAATATGTACCCCTTGATCCACGGCATATTGACGGACTTGTTAAAGTAGAAGAAGAATGTTTCGGTTCAGGCTATGCACGGAATACTTTTGAAAAAGAACTTCAGAACAAGCTTGCCTTTTATGTTGTCGCTGAAGATGAAGGCGAAGTGTTCGGGTATGCGGGACTCTGGAATATGTGCGGAAGTGCGGATATTATGAATGTGGGTGTTCACCCGGCACACAGACGCAAAGGCATTGCGGAAGCGATGCTTGCAAAGCTGGAGGAATACTGTGAAGAAAACAGTGTTTTTGAGATTAACCTTGAGGTGAGAGTGGGGAATGTTCCTGCACGAGCTCTGTATCAAAAAGCAGGGTTCGGGGAGATTGCTGTCAGAAAAGGCTATTATGATGGTAAAGAAGATGCAGTTATAATGAAAAAGATTTTGACAAAGGAGAATGCGTGATGAAGATACTTGCCATTGAAAGCTCCTGTGACGAAACTGCTGCAGCGGTGGTTGAGGACGGATGCAAGGTTCTTTCAAACGTTATTAATACACAAATTGATTTGCACAAGACCTTTGGTGGTGTTGTTCCAGAGGTGGCGTCCAGAAAGCATATCGAAAATATAAGCGATGTGGTGGACAAAGCCCTTGAAGATTGCGGAATGACCCTTGATGATGTTGATGCAATTGCGGTGACTTATGGCCCCGGACTTGTGGGCGCCCTTTTGGTCGGTGTTTCAACTGCCAAGGGACTCAGCTTTATGTCGGGCAAGCCACTGATTCCCGTTCATCACATAAAAGGTCATATTTGTGCCAACTATATTGAACATAAGGATTTCAAGCCACCGTTCGTGTGCCTTGTGGCATCGGGCGGTCACAGCCATATTGTTTATGTGAAGGACTACAACACATATGAAGTTCTTGCAAAAACCAACGATGATGCGGCAGGTGAAGCCTTTGACAAGGTTTCGAGAGTGTTGGGGCTGGGTTATCCGGGAGGCCCTGCTATTCAGAAATGTGCATTGGAGGGAAATCCCGACGCAATAAAATTTCCCAGAGTGAATATGGGTGAAGACGGATTTGATTTCAGCTTCAGCGGTGTTAAAACTGCGGTTATAAACTATATTCACAATGCGGAACAAAAAGGAATTGAAATTAACAAGGCTGATGTTGCGGCATCCTTTCAGGAAGCTGTGACGGATGTTCTCAGCAGACACCTGATTGAGTGTGCCGAGAAGTACGGTGCAAAAAATCTTGCTCTTGCGGGCGGGGTTGCGGCAAACAAGGCTTTGCGTGAAAGAGTTGAAGCTTTAGCGACCAAAAAAGGAATGACATTTGCCTGTCCGTCAATGGCACTTTGTACTGATAATGCGGCAATGATTGGGTGTGCTGCGTATTATGAATATAAGGCAGGAAAAGTGGCGGATATGTCCCTTAATGCTGTTGCAAACCTGCCATTGGGTTAAAAAAGAGTTCTGAAGAACTCAACAATCTTGAATTTAACCTTGACCTGAACCGATGATTCACTGTTTTTGTGAATGAGTTCATAATCGTCGGAGGAAAGCTCGTTTTTTAGTTGGTTTTTTGCGGAATCTGAAGCATATAATGTACCTTCTGTGAAACAAAGGGGCGGAAACATAACACACCACCAGTTTTCACCCTGAGCCTTACCGATTTCAACTCTGACGGCATTGTATTTCCCGGCAGGTAGCGATATATCCCCATATGTTTTGGTGGGGAAGGCGAAAGAACCCACGGTTACTTTGACTTTGTGGTCGAAACCCTGCAGGCGAATTTCGTCTTCGGCGATTTCTTTGATGAAATCAAGCTTTGATTGGGCGAGAGTCAGTGCATCCTCTGTGCTTTCGGTTTTGTCAAAAAGCCGGGAGGTGTCTCTGAGAATACGGTCTCGGACTTTGAGCTTCAGTGCTTGCTGAACCTCGGAATTGTCGTTTGCCACGATATGCAGACGGACAACAGCATCAGAAATGCGATTGTTTGCGGCTATGGCATAGGACAGACCCAAGGTGAATAAAAGTGTTAGAACAAGGAATAAAGCAAAAAAACGTGTTTTGTTTATGTATTTCATAAAAAGTTCTCCGTTTCTTAATTATTTATGGAAAGTCTTGACATTGTTTTTTTGTTTTATACATATTGATTTTTTTTGGTGAGTGAATTAAAATATTTGATGTGAGGATTGATTATGATGAGCAAAATGAATGTTTGTGTTTTGTTTGGCGGTGTCTCCAGTGAACATTCCGTGTCGGAGGTTTCGGCATCGGCTGTTCTGGAAAATATTGACCGTGATAAGTATGAAGTGTTTCCTGTTGGTATTACCGAAGACGGAAAGTGGCTGTTTTATGATGGCGAAATTGAAAGCATAAGAAATCATATCTGGGAGAAGGGGCAGACTGTTCCGGCAATTCTTTCGCCCGACAGCAATGACAAAGCTTTGGTGAAATTCAATCCGGATGGAACGGAAAAAATAAGAATTGATGTTGTTTATCCTGTGCTCCACGGCAAAAACGGTGAGGACGGCACGGTTCAGGGACTTTGCAAGCTTGCGGGAATCCCTTGTGTCGGAAGTGACGTGGTGGGAAGTGCGGTGTGTATGGACAAATGCATAGCAAAAATCCTTTTTGCAAAAGCCGGAATCCCTCAGGCGGATTGGGTGGAATTGAAACTGGGTGATGCTGTGGATTTTGACAAGATTGAATCGAAGTTAGGCTATCCCTGCTTTGTAAAGCCTTCCTCGGCAGGCTCTTCTGTGGGGGTAACAAAAGCCGCAAACCGTGAGGAACTGTCAGCAGGCATAAATCTTGCTCTTGAACACGACTACAAGGTTCTTATTGAAGAAGCTATTGATGCCCGTGAGGTGGAATGTGGTGTTATGGGAAATCTGAACCCCGTGACTGCTGATGTTCTGGGGGAAATAAAGCCTGCAAAAGAGTTTTATGATTTCGAAGCCAAGTATCAGGATGAGGATTCAAAGCTGATGATTCCTGCTCCTGTGGATGAAGAAACAACAACAAAAATCAAGGAACTGGCACTGCGTGCATACAAAATCTGCGAATGCCGCGGCTATTCAAGGGTGGATTTCTTCATTGACCGTCGTGACGGACGGATTCTCCTGAACGAAATCAACACCATTCCCGGCTTCACACCTATCAGTATGTACCCCAAGGTTTGGGAACATTCGGGTGTGGGAATGAAGGAAGTTATTGACAGACACATAGAATTTGCTCTTAAAAGAGAGGACTAGTATAATGGACAAACGGCCAATAGGCGTTTTTGATTCGGGGCTTGGCGGTCTCACCTGCGTCAAGGAAATTATGAATATAATGCCGGGCGAGGATGTTATATATTTCGGAGATACCGGCAGAGTTCCCTATGGTTCAAGGGAAAAGGATACCTTGCTGAAGTATGTGCGACAGGATATAAGATTTCTTGAGACCTTTGATATAAAAATGATAATAATTGCCTGCGGAACAGCCAGCAGTGCGGCTCTTCCGTGGATTTCCAGCGAGTTTGGAACCCAAATAATCGGTGTTGTCGAACCGGCGGCAAAGGCGGCGGTGAAAGCCTCAAAGTCAAAACGGATTGGCGTTTTGGGTACAAGCGGAACGGTGAAAAGCGGAAAGTACACGGAGTATATAAAGAGTATTTGCCCGGATGCGGTTGTGTTTCAGAAAGCATGCCCTATGTTTGTTCCGTTGGTTGAAAACGGATATGCTGACAGTGAGGTTACCAAGGTTTTTGCGGAAGAATACCTTTGTGAAATAAAGAAAAATGATGTTGACACTCTCATTTTGGGATGCACTCATTACCCTCTTCTGAAATCTGTAATCGGTGAGATTATGGGTAAGGATGTTGTGCTTATTGATTCAGGAGCGGCTGCTGCGGATTACGCATTTGAATGTTTAAACCGTGCGGAAAGGCTGAGTGATGAAGGCTGCGGAAAACACAGCTATTTTGTCAGCGATTCTGCCGAAACCTTTGCTCAGCTGGGGGGAATGTTCCTGAGCAGACCAATTCAGGGGAGCGTCAGAAAAATTGATATAGAGAAGTATTAGAAAGGCTATGATGATGAAATGGAAAACAATGCAATGATTTATCTGAAGACTCTTCAGTCTGCTGACGGGGAAGAACTGACAGACGAGATTGAACTTCAGACAAAAGGTACTTTTGCACAGAAAAACGGAAAGTTTTATATTGTATATGAAGAAAGTGAGCTTACGGGCTTTGAAGATACAACAACAACCATAAAGGTTTCCGGGGATGCGGTTTCTATGACCCGAAAGGGAAAGTATAACAGCAGGATGGAATTCAGGTTGGGTGAAAAATGCCTGTGTAGCTACAACACACCTTTTGGAGTTATTCCTGTGGGGGTCAACCCCATTTCGGTTGAGAACAATCTCAGCGATGAGGGAGGAAACCTTGCGATTGAATATATTCTTGATATCGACAACAGGGACTATCTGACAAATCGTCTCAAACTTACGGTTGACAAGATTGTATCATAAAAAAGAAATTTAATGTCCGTGGGGACAGATTGGAGAAATATATGAGTATCATTGAAAATTCAAAAATTAAAATCGGACAGGCTGTGAAAGAAGCTTTTTTGAAAGCTTCTGAAAAGGGTGCATTTGCTGTTCCCGAAGGACTGTGTGTGGAGAATAAAATTCAGCTGGAAATTCCGAAGGACGAACAGCACGGCGACTTTGCCTGCAACATTGCAATGCTTCTTGCCAAGGAACTGAGAATGCCTCCCAGAAAGATTGCTGAAGCCATTGCGGCTGAGATTGCAACAGGCGGCGAAATCGAAAAGGTGGAGGTTGCAGGGGCAGGCTTCATTAACTTCTATTTGTCCAATGCAAGACTTTATGACGTAATCCGTGAAATTGAAGAAAAGGGTAGTGATTACGGAAAGATAGAAATGGGCAAGGGTAAAAAGGTTATGGTGGAATTTGTCAGTGCCAATCCCACCGGACCTATGCATATGGGCAATGCCCGTGGCGGTGCCTTGGGTGACTGTATGGCAAGTGTTCTTGAGTATGCCGGTTATGATGTTACCCGTGAGTTCTATGTGAATGATGCCGGAAATCAGATTGAAAAGTTCGGAAAGTCACTGGAGGCAAGATATATTCAGCAGCTTAAGGGTGAAGATGCAATGGAATTCCCCGAAGATGGTTACCACGGCGATGACATAACAGAACACGCAAAGGCATTTATTGCAATTGAGGGTGACAAGTATCTTGAAGCTTCTTCTGAAGAACGCAAGGCGGCGCTTGTTGGTTATGCATTGGAAAAGAATGTTGAATATCTCAAAACAGACCTTGAAAAATACCGTATTTTCTATGATGTTTGGTTCCGTGAAAGTGAACTTCACAAGAATGGCAAGGTGCAGGAGGCAATTGACCGTCTCACAAAGGCGGGTTATACCTATGAAGAAGACGGAGCAATCTGGATTAACTGCGAAAAGATGGGTCTTGAAAAGAATGAGGTTCTTGTTCGTCAGAATGGAATTCCCACATATTTTGCGGCAGATATTGCTTATCATATCAATAAGATTGAAACACGTGGGTTCGATTTGGTAATTGACGTTTGGGGTGCAGACCACCACGGACATATTGCCAGAATGAAAGCGGCTCTTGCGGCTTGCAGAATTGATCCCGACAAGTTTGAGGTTTCGATTATGCAGCTTGTTCGTCTCACTCGTGACGGAGAAGCTGTGAGAATGTCAAAGCGTACAGGAAAAGCAATCACATTGACAGATTTGCTTGAGGATGTGTCTGTTGATGCGGCACGATTCCTCTTTAATATGCGTATGGCAGGCAGCCATCTTGATTTTGACCTTGACCTGGCGGTTAAACAGGAAAGTGAAAACCCGGTTTTCTATGTTCAGTATGCCCATGCAAGAATCTGCAGTATTCTCAGGGTTTTGAGTGAAGAGGGAATCAATGTGAAAGCCTTTGGCGAAATTAATCCTTCTGTTCTTGTGGAAAAGGAGGAACTGGCTCTGCTCAAAAAGCTTTGCGACCTTCCTGAAGAAATTCGTATGGCTGCAGAAACCCGTGAGCCCGCAAAAATTACAAGATATGTTATGGATCTTGCGGCAGCGTTCCATACATTCTATAACGCTTGTCGTGTTAAGGTTGAAGATGAGGCTGTTATGAATGCACGTCTCAAGCTGGTTGACAGCACGAGAATTGTTATAAAGGGTATTCTGGGAATGTTGAAAATCAATGCACCTGAAAAAATGTAGTTTGTGAGTTTGTGTAGTGAACGGAACTTTTAAAATTAGGAGATGAAAATATGAAACGTGCGGCAAAAATTTTTGCAACATGGATGTTGATTCTGACCTTCAGTTTTTCGTGTGTGGCAGTATTTGCCGAAGAGACTGCAGAGACAAAGGAAGTTGAATATAAGTATTCAGACTTTATAAAAAATATCGCAAAAAATATTGCTCTGTTTGGCAGATATGAGAGTTTGGTAGAAAACAATCTTTATCTTGAGGCACTTGATGCAATTCTTGAAGAAAACCCTGAGCTTTATGACGTTGCTGTGAGGGCAATGGTAGAGTCGGTTGATGAGAATTCTATGTATTATAACGAAGAAGAAGCTTTGTCTTTTCTTGAATCACTTGACGATGAAGTGGTTGGTATCGGCGTGACGGTTTTGTCCCAGAACGGAAACGTGGTTGTGTCACAGCCAATCCCGGACTCGCCTGCCGATAAAGCCGGAATAAAATCGGGTGACATTATTGTTTCGGCAAATGATGTGGTTCTCACCGGAATGGTGCTTGATGAAGCCATTGAGTATATCAGAGGCAAAGAGGGAACAACTGTGAAAATCACAGTTAAGCGTTCCGGAATGGAATTGCCTATTACCTTTGAAATCGTACGAGAAAATGTTATGTCCGCCTCTTTGGATTTTGAATTGATTGAACAGGACGGAAAGAAGATTGCAAAGATTACAATTTATTCGTTCACTGAAAATGTGGCGGAACAGTTCCGTGGGGCTCTGGACAAAGTAGATGCCGCAGGAACAAAAAATCTGATTATTGACCTTCGTGACAACGGAGGTGGATATCTTGAACAGGCTGTTGCAATAGCAGATATGCTGCTTCCCAAAGACAAAATAATCACAACCGAGGAGCATAAGCTTGATGTTCTTAGCAGAGTGTATAAGGCATCGGGCGTAGGTCGTGAATATAATATTGTCGTTCTTATAAATGAAATGAGTGCCAGCGCTTCAGAGGTTCTGACAGCTGCACTTGTGGAAAATGAGGCTGCCATCGCTGTGGGAACACAATCCTTTGGCAAGGGAACCGTTCAAGGAATGTATGACGTTCCGAAGAATGCTCTTATGAAGTTTACGGTGGCATATTACCTGACACCTCAGGGAAATAATATTCATCAAAAAGGCATTACTCCCGATATTATTGTTGAAAACTCTGCTGTTCCTGTGGATATGTCGGAATTTGAGTTGTTCAGCCTTACGAAAAAATATCGTGTGGGCGACAAGGGAGCTGAGGTTGAAAATGCCAAGAAAATGCTTGAGAAAATGGGAGTCTTCATTGGCGAAGTAAATGATGTTTATGATGAAAACCTCAAAAATGCCGTGACGATGTTCCAGGAAGCAATGAATCTTTATCCTTACGGTGTCCTGGATCTTACGACCCAAATGAATCTTTATGAAAAGCTTAAGTCTATGCAGGTGGAGGTTGATGACCAGCTGCAGGAGGCTATTGATTATTTTAACACAAATATATAAGAAGGGAAATGAGAAAAATGAGTGAAAATTGTACACATGATTGTTCAAGCTGCGGCGAAAACTGCAGTTCAAGAACAGCGGAGCAGAGCTTTCTTGCTCCGAAGAATTCAATGAGTGACATCAAGAAGGTTATTGGTATTGTCAGCGGAAAGGGTGGCGTCGGCAAGTCTCTTGTTACATCGCTGATGGCGGCAGGAATGCAGAGAGAAGGTTATCGCAGTGCTATTCTTGATGCAGATATCACAGGCCCGTCAATCCCCAGACTTTTTGGCATAACATCAAAGGCTGAGGGCTCTGAATACGGTATTATGCCTGTGGTTAGCCGTGGTGGTACAAAAATAATGTCAATCAATCTCCTTCTTGAAAACGAAACCGATCCTGTTGTTTGGCGTGGTCCTGTTATCGGCGGAACCGTTAAGCAGTTCTGGACGGACGTTGTGTGGGAAGATGTTGACTGTATGTTTGTTGATATGCCTCCCGGCACAGGTGACGTTCCTCTGACGGTTTTCCAGTCACTTCCTGTTGACGGAATAATTGTGGTGACTTCTCCTCAGGAATTGGTTTCGATGATTGTTGAAAAGGCTGTAAATATGGCGAAGCTGATGAATATTCCCATACTTGGTGTTGTTGAGAATATGAGCTATGTTGAATGTCCCAATTGTGCGGAAAAAATTCACGTGTTTGGTGAGAGCAAGCTGGATGAGGTTGCCAAAAGCTTCGGGCTCAAGGCGTTGGGCAGAATCCCAATGAAACCCGAAATCGCTTCAAGATGCGATGCCGGCAAGGTTGAAGCTGTTGAAAGTTCAGCATATCTGGGCGATGCTTTTGAATCGGTAAAGGCTCTTGTGAAGGGGTAGAACAGATAGTTTTTGGAGGACTGTTTGAAACGGTGTTTTCAAACAGTCCCTCTTTTTTTTTCTGTGAAAAAATTATTAAAATATTTTTTAAAAATGGGTTGACATTAAATCAAATGGTGCTATAATTACGATATGTAATAACAAATTTTCGCAAAATGCTATGCGAGGTGACACTTTATGGATTCTTTGAAGTGGTTGTGGGGTTACATAAAAAAATATAAAGCCAGTATAATGGTCTTTTTATTGCTATCGCCGATTTATATAGTCGGTGCTTTTGTCTATCCCGTCGTCATTGGTTTTTTCGTGGACGATGTTATCTATGGCGGTGTTGAGAGCCTTTTGATTCAGTATGTGGTGATTATTTTTGCTATTATCTGTATCAGAGAACTGGTTCAGTATATGAGACAGTTGGTTCTTGAACATATTTCTCAGAATACCATAAAAGCAATAAGAAATAAATTATATAACAAGCTTCAAGGGCTTGACTGTTATTTCTATGACCGCTCAAAGACGGGCGATCTGATGAACAGACTTACCATGGATACCGATGCAATAAGAATTTTGCTGTCCAACACATCTGTTGCGATAGTCAATTTGTGTTTCTTTATTGTAATCGGTTTTATTGTTCTTGTTTCCATAAACTGGGTTATTACTCTTGCACTTTTTTCAATTACTCCGATTATAGGTTATTTTGCCTATAAACTTTCCAAAACCAACAAATCAGCATTTATCAGAATTCGTGAATCCGCCGCAGAACTCAGTTCGGTTGTACGTGAGAACATCGATGCAAACCGTGTTGTGAAGGCTTATGCACGTGAAGATTACGAAATTGAAAAGTTTGAAAAAAAGAATCAGCAGTATAACGATGCGTTTATGAATCATATTGACCTGTGGACAAAGTATTATCCGCCTCTTTATTTCTGTGTGAAAGTTACAAGTATTATATTTATCCTGGTGGGCGGTATATTTGTAATTCGCGGCGACTTGAGCGTAGGTGAATTCACCACTATAAACGGCTCCCTTTGGTGTATTACAACGCCTATGTCAACAGTTGGGGATGTGCTCATTCAGTTCCAGCAATTTGTTGCAAGCAGTATGAAAATAATTGCTCTTGAAAAAGAAGAACCGGTAATTAAGAACCGTGAAGTTAAGAAACGTGACACAGGGGTCAGCGGAAAGATTCAGTTCAAGAACGTGACTTTTGCCTTTGAAGGAACAAGAGTTGCCAAGAATATGAACTTTACCGTTGAGGCGGGGCAGACCCTTGCAATAATCGGCCCAACCGGGTCGGGCAAGTCCACCATAATAAACCTGCTTTCCCGATTCTATGACCCGACCTACGGAACCATATATATAGATGATATAAACATAAAAAACTATGACCTTGCAACCATACGAAAGAATGTTGCCAGTGCGATGCAGAGCGTTTTTCTGTTTTCGGATACAATTGCCAACAACATCCTTTACGGTGAGCCGAACGCCACCATTGACGATGTTATTCGTGTTGCAAAAATGGCGGATGCCCACAGCTTCATCGAAAAGTTGCCTGATGGCTATGATACAATAATCGGTGAACTGGGAATGGGACTTTCGGGAGGTCAGCGTCAGAGAATTTCTCTGGCAAGAGCATTACTGAAAAATCCGGCAATTCTTGTTCTTGATGACACCACTTCAGCTTTGGATATGGAAACAGAGTACTCCATTCAGGAAAACCTGAAACAGACAAACCGCACCAAGGTTATAATTGCAAACCGAATTTCATCAGTTAAGAATGCTGATCTGATTCTTGTGCTGAACCAGGGAAATATTGTTGAATGGGGAACCCATGAAATACTTATGAATCTTGGCGGTTATTATAAGAGTGTATTTGATCATCAGTTCGGCGACTTTGGTGATGCTTCGAACTATCATATCAATCACCCCGTTTCTATGAACTTATCAGGAAGGAGAGGTGTTATCAATGGCTAAAAATAGATATGATATGGATGAAGAATATAATCAGAAAGCGGATCTGAAATGTCTGAAAGCACTTGGAAGCTACATAAAACCTCACATAAAAATCTTGATTGTGTCGGCGTTTCTGGTGTTTGGTATTGCGGGTCTTGAGATGCTTCCGCCATACTTCATTCAGATTGTTATTGACTATTGCATACCCGGCAAGGATTACAAAACCGTATTAATGCTGACAGGCGTTCTTGTGGTTGCGGCATTCCTCCTTTGGTATTTCCTGAAGAAAAAGGTTCAGCTGACCCATATTATGGCTCTTGACGTCATCAAGAATCTTCGTTCGGATATATTCAAACATATTCAGCATCTGCCATTTTCCTATTTTGATTCGCGTCCCCACGGAAAGATTCTTGTTCGTGTCGTGAATTATGTCAATACCCTGACAAATATGCTGGCAAACGGGATTATGGGGCTGATTACCGACTTCTTCAAGCTGGTTGTTATTCTTGCGTTTATGTTTGCTATGAATGTTGAATTTACCCTTATTTGCCTTGCGGGGGTTCCGGTGTTCCTTGGTGCGCTTATCATTTTGAAAAAGGTTCATAAACGTGCATGGAATGAGTATTCACAGAAGCAGAGCAACCTGAATGCATATCTTCAGGAAAGCATAAACGGAATAAAGATTACTCAGTCCTTCGCAAGAGAAAAAATCAATGCGGAAATATTTGACGGGCTTTGTAACGATAACAAGAAAAAATGGCTGAAAGCACGCCGTATCGCATTGGGAATTCCTATGTCGGTAACAATTCTTCAGGTGGCAGTAACTTTGATTATTTATGCGGTGGGCTTTTATAAGCTTCAGGCAGGAACGCTTCAGATTGGTGCACTCATTGCCTTTGCGGCATATGTAAGCAACTTCTGGCAACCGATAATTAACTCTACTAACATATACAACGAGATTATCAACTGCACGGTCTATCTTGAGAGAATTCTTGACACCATTCAGGAACCCACCATAGTAAACGACAAGGAGGGTGCCACGGAACTTGGCGAAATCAAAGGAGATTTGTCCTTTAAAAATGTTACCTTCCGTTACGAAGAAGATACGCCCAATATCCTTGAAAATCTGAGTTTTGACGTGAAACAGGGCGAAACCATTGCATTTGTGGGTCCCACAGGTGCGGGCAAATCAACAATAATCAACTTGATTTCAAGGTTTTATAATCTTAATGAAGGTGAGATTTCAATTGATGGCAAAAATATTGCAGATGTGACACTGAATTCCCTGAGAAGCAAAATGGGGATTATGCTTCAGGATAGCTTTTTATTCACGGGAACCATTATGGATAACATCCGTTACAGCAAGCTTGACGCCACTGATGAAGAGGTTATTGCGGCGGCAAAAGCTGTTTGTGCCGACAAGTTTATTGCAGAGCTTCCTGACGGTTATAACACGCAGATTCGTGAAGGCGGAAGCGGTCTTTCGGTAGGTCAGAAACAGCTTATTGCTTTTGCAAGAACGCTTCTTTGTGACCCTGCAATCCTTATTCTGGATGAAGCGACTTCCAGTATTGATACCGAAACCGAAATTGACCTTCAGAAGGGTCTTGAACAGCTTCTCAAGGGCAGAACGTCCTTTGTTATTGCTCACAGACTTTCAACAATAAAGAACAGCTCAAGAATTATGTATGTGGCAAACCGAACGATTGAGGAATGTGGAACTCACGAAGAACTTCTTGAGCAGAAGGGAAAATATTACAACTTGTATATGGCTCAGTATAAATTCCTTGAACAGCTCTAAGGATACAATCAAAATAACGCAAAAACAAACAGAAGACGGGTTTTATGATTAAACTCGTCTTTTGCTTTTGAAAAATCCTTGATACAATGCGGTTTTTCCTTGACTTATGGATGTAAAAATGGTACAATATGTTTATTGAAAATGGTAAAATATGCCCAAGGATGGATAGATTATGTTTTTGTCAGATAAATGGAAGGATTATGAACTGCTTGACACAAGCAGGGGAGAGAAGCTTGAAAGATGGGGAAAGCTTGTTTTGCGCAGACCCGACCCGCAGATTGTGTGGGATGTTGAGGATGCAAAGTCGGATTCGGCTTGGAAAAAAGCAGATGCCCATTATATTCGCAGCAACACAGGCGGCGGGCATTGGGAAAGCAGAAAGGGTATGCCCGACAGCTGGACTGTCAGCTATCGGGAATTGACTTTCGGAATAAAAATGATGGGCTTCAAGCATACGGGACTTTTCCCTGAACAGGCGACTAACTGGGATTGGTTTTCGGATATAATAAAAAAGTCGGGACGGAAAGATGTGAATGTACTCAATCTTTTTGCATACACAGGCGGTGCAACAATGGCGGCGGCGGCAGCAGGAGCGGCGGTTTGTCACGTCGATGCGTCGAAGGGTATGGTTGCCTGGGCGAAGGAAAATGCTCACCTTTCCGGTCTTGAAGACCGCCCCATAAGATATATTGTTGATGACGTTAAAAAATTCACCGAAAGAGAAATCCGCAGAGGTCGGAAGTATGATGCTGTTATTATGGATCCGCCCTCATACGGAAGAGGACCTTCGGGTGAGGTGTGGAAAATCGAAGACGAATTGTTCGACCTGGTCAAGCTATGTATGGGGGTTTTGTCGGATGAACCGCTGTTCTTTCTGATAAACTCATACACAACGGGACTTTCGGGAGGCGTTCTTGAGAATATATACAAAATGACTTTGCAAAAAAAGTTCGGAGGTTCGGTTTCGGTGGACGAAGTGGGACTTCCTGTTACAAAGCACAATCTTGTTCTTCCTTGCGGTTATTCGGGAAGATGGAGCAGATAAAAGATTGTACGCAGCATAGGACGAAGGTGAGTGCATTGGACAAAACAAGTGAGACAATAATTGAAATAAAAGATCTTGATTTTTTCTATGAGGACTCCGAGGAACAGCAGGAAGCTGTTATCCAAGGTGTTAGTTTGTGTGTCAGAAAGGGCGAGTTCCTTGCAGTTTTGGGACATAATGGTTCAGGAAAGTCAACACTTGCAAAGCATTTGAATGCCATTCTTGTTCCCAAAGTGGGAACTGTTGTTGTTGACGGGATAGACACATCTGACGAAGAAAAGCTTTATGAAATAAGGCAAAAAGTGGGGATGGTTTTCCAAAACCCCGACAATCAGCTTGTTGCTACTATTGTTGAGGAAGACGTGGCTTTTGCTCCTGAAAACCTGGGACTGTCCAGCGAAGAAATCCGAAAAAGAGTTGATTATGCCCTTGAGGCGGTAAATATGACCGAGTTCTCCCAGCACGCTCCCCATATGCTCAGTGGAGGACAGAAACAGAGAGTTGCGGTTGCGGGAATTCTTGCTATGAAGCCGGATGTTCTTGTTATGGACGAGTCAACTGCGATGCTTGACCCTGTTGGCAGAAAAGAAATTATGGAAACGGTGAAAAAACTCAATCGGGAAGAGAATATAACTGTTGTTATGATAACCCATTTTATGGAGGAAGCGGCTCTTGCTGACCGTGTTGTGGTTATGAACCACGGTAGTATTGCTATGGAGGGAACTCCCAAAGAGGTTTTTAACCGTGTTGATGAACTGAAAAAAATCGGGCTTGATGTTCCGCAGACAACCGAACTTCTTCATATGCTGAAGGATTCGGGAATTGATGTTAGAACAGACCTGCTGTCGGTTGATGACTGTGTTGAAGAGATTTTGTCGGCATACAGGTCGGGAGGAGGTGTGTCGGATGATAAAGGTCAGTAATGTCAGCTACACTTATATGAGCGGTGGTCCATTTGAAAAAACGGCGGTGGACGATATCAGCCTTGAACTGAAGAAAGGCGAGTTTGTTGGTCTTATCGGGCACACAGGTTCGGGAAAATCCACTTTGGTTCAGCTTATGGCAGGTCTTGCAAAGCCTTCATCCGGTACGGTTGAGGTAAATGGACAGAAGCTCCACGAAAAAGGCACCGATATGAAGAAAATCCGTTTTCAGATTGGGTTGGTTATGCAATATCCCGAATACCAGCTATTTGAAGAGACGGTTTACAAGGATATTGCTTTCGGACCTTCAAATATGAAGCTTTCCAAAGAAGAAATTAACAAAAGAGTCCGTTTTGCGGCGGATATGGTGGGGCTACCGGAAGATATATTGGATAAATCGCCATTTGAACTTTCGGGTGGACAAAAACGAAGAGTTGCAGTTGCCGGAGTTTTGGCAATGGAACCTCAGATTCTTATTCTTGATGAGCCTGCGGCAGGGCTTGACCCTGCGGGTAGAGATGAAATTCTCAGCAAAATAACGGATATGCACAAACGACTTGGAATTACGGTTGTGCTGGTTTCTCACAGTATGGAGGATATCGCAGGTCTTGCTGACAGAATAATTGTTATGAATCATGGCAAGATTGCAATGGCTGACAAACCGTCTGAAATATTCAAATCGGCGGAAGAGCTGAAAAAAATCGGACTATCTGTTCCGTTAGTGACAGAAGTTTGTATGAAATTGAGAGCCGCAGGAGTTCCTGTTCCGCAGGGAATTTATACTGTGGAGGCGGCAAGAACGGAACTCTGTAAGATTTTAAAGAAATGAGAGGATAAAATGCTCAAGGATATCACACTTGGTCAGTATTTTCCGGGCAATTCGGTTATTCACCGACTGGATCCACGAACCAAGATTCTTTGCATAATTATATATATTGTTGCTGTATTCTGCGTTGATACATACGTGGGATACGGTGTTGTTGCACTGTTTACTGCAGCTTGTGTGCTGATTTCACGCATTCCTTTCAGGTTTGTGCTGAAAGGCGTCAAACCTGTTATGGTGTTTGTTGTGATAACGGCTTTGTTTAATCTGTTTCTCACGAGCGGAAAGGTCGTGTGGTCATGGGGAATATTCAAGATTACAGAAGAAGGCATCAATCTTGCTGTGTTTATGGCTTTGAGACTGTTCTTCCTTGTTGTGGGAACGTCACTTTTGACTTTGACCACATCGCCGATTGCCTTGACTGACGGAATAGAGCATCTGTTGTCACCTTTCAAAAAAATCAAATTACCTGCCCATGAGTTGGCGATGATGATGACAATCGCCCTGAGATTTGTGCCGACTTTGCTTGAAGAAACAGAAAAAATCATAAAGGCACAGACAGCAAGAGGTGCGGACTTTGACAGCGGAAACATAATAAAGAAGGCAAAAGCTATGATTCCCATTCTTATTCCGCTTTTTGTCAGTGCATTCAGACGTGCCGATGATTTGGCGGTTGCTATGGAATGCCGATGCTACAAAGGCGGTGAAAACCGAACAAGGCTCAAGGTTCTGAAGATGGGATTGGTTGATGCGGCAGGCTCTTTGGCTATTGTTTCGTTGGTGGCACTTGTGATTGTGACCAATATGTTTTTCTGATACGAAAAGGTGTTGTGATGAGGAATATTGCAGTAAAAATAATGTATGATGGCGGCTGTTATCACGGATGGCAGATTCAAAAAAACGGTATTACGGTTCAGGAACGGCTTGAAAAGGTATTGTCTCAGATGAGTGGAGAGGAAATTTCGGTATGCGGTTGCAGCAGAACCGATTCGGGTGTTCATGCACTGGAATATGTGTTTAATTTCAAAAGCAATATGCGGATTCCTGCGGAGCGATTGCCTTATGCACTTAACACACATCTTTCTGACTGCGGTATTGCGGCGGTTTCGGCAAAGGATGTTTCGGAAGATTTCAATTCCAGATTTTCAGCCAATGGGAAACGGTATGTATATAAAATTTGGAACTCACCGTTACCGAATCCCTTTGTGGCGAATTACAGTTGGCATTTTCCGTACAAGCTGGATGTGGAGGCGATGAAAGCTGCGGCAGGGAAATTCTGCGGAACATATGATTTTTCGGCATTTATGGCAGCCGGCGGTTCGCAGAAAACAACGGTGCGGACTGTCAGACATTGCTCTGTTCAGAGGAGTGCTGAGTGGGACGAACAAATAGAAATACAGGTTGAGGCTGATGCTTTTCTTTATAATATGGTCAGAATAATAACAGGAACATTGACGGATGTGGGAACCGGCAGAATAGGTGTTGAGACAATTGCAGACATAATCAAAAGCTGCGACAGACGCCGTGCCGGAATGACAGCACCGCCTCAAGGTCTTTTTCTGAAAGAAGTTTTTTATGATTCCGATGTTTTGGAGTGGTAGTTGTTGTGAAAATAAAAGAAGTTTTCAAAAATAAAATTAATAAAAAAAGACTGCTGATTGTTCTGGCTGTGTTTGCTGTAATATCGGTAATGATTTTCTCGAATCCGGAGGTTCAGGAGTTTTTGTTCGGGCAGGAAAATGCAAAGCTTTCCTTTCAATCCGGCGTGGAATATGAGCCCTTCAGATATGGCGAGGATATGTTGCTGGTGAGCAATGAAGGCATCCGTGCGATTGATGACAGCGGAAAAGATTCCTGGACGGTTGTTCATCAGATGACTGCACCTATGACCGTTGTGAAGGGAAACTACATTATGGTTGCGTCTATGAACGGAACCGGTGTGAATGTGTACAAAAAAAATAAGCCTGTTTCACAAATTAAAACAGAAAACGAAATATTGACAGCAAAAATGAATAAAGATGGTTATGTGGCTGTTGCAACAACCGAGCTGGGTTACAAAGGCTCTGTGACGGTGTACAAACGTGGTGGTGAAGAAATATTCAAATGGTACAGCGGAGCGGGTTATATTGGAAATCTTGATATTGATTCAAAAGGCAACCTGGTTGTTGCACAGATAATGACCGACCGTGAAGCGGTTTACAGCCGTATAATGCTTATTGATACAAAAAATAAAAAGGAAGCCCAATGCATTGCCGAAAAAGAAGGGATTGTGATGAAACTCCGATTAAACGGCAGTGGTAAGATTCTTGCTGTGTCGGATGAAGGAGTTTCTTGTTACAAAAAGGACGGAAAAGTCTCGTTTGAAATTGATTTTGGGGGAAGGGTTCCCAAGGATTGCAATGTAGAAAATGATGACAATCTGGTGTTTGCTTTTGACAGTGGATTGAATAATACGATTCTTGAAAGCTATTCCGCATCCGGAAAGCTCAGGGGAAGTCACGAAGCAAACGGAAAAATCCGTGCTTTTGATGTTTGCGGCGAATACATTATGTATTCAACAATAAACGGTGTGACAAGAATTTCACCCAAAGGCAAGGTTAAAGGCGAAATGTCGGTAAGCAATGACGTGAAAAATCTGAAAATTTTCTCGGACAGAGAACGGGTTATGTCATTGGGCGGAAGCCATGCAGAAATCTTGAAAATTAATTAAGTTTTATATAAACGGGAGGTATTTTACTATGTTTGCAGATTTGATTATTATAGGAGTTTTGGTTCTCTTTGTTGTTCTCGGATACCGTGCAGGGTTCGTGAAAACCTGCGTGAATGCGGCATCTTATGTGTTGTCGCTTTTCCTTTCCTTTTTCCTGTACCGTGTTGTTGCGGTTATCCTTGTGAAGACACCCTTGTATGATTTCCTTGTGAAAACAGTAGGAAAGAGCCTCGCTGAGGGGGATTCGGCAGGTTTTCTGGCAGGATACCTTGGCGGTGGTTCGGAAGTTGTGAACGATGGTCTGGCAGGTGCTGCAGCACTTTTGATTATCAATGTAATTTCGTTTATTTTGGTTGTTATTCTTTGCAAAGTGCTGATTTCACTTCTTGCAAAAGTAATTGATATTTTCACAAAGCTTCCGGTAATCAAGCAGTTTAACAATGTTGGCGGAGCGGTAATGGGTGCTGTTGTGGGTGTTGTTGTGGTTTTCCTGGTTCTTGCCGCAGTTCTTGTTTTTGCACCAATGCTTGAAGATACATTTATTATGAATCAGATTGAAGGCTCAACACTTACATATGCTATGTATGAAAACAACTTTTTGGTTTCTTTGATTAAATAGGAGGAATAGCGTGACTCAGATGGAATTAACTGCAATGAAAATAAAAGAGCTGCAGGAACTGGCGAAAGAAAAGGGAATAAAGAATGTGTCAAAACTGAAAAAAGAAGAACTGGTAAATCTTCTTTTGGAGAGTGACTCTTCAAAACCGAAACAGGAGAAGGAGCCAAAAACGGAGGAACTTTCATCAAATACTTCGACGGCAAAGACAACTCCCGTGAACGATGAATCTGCTTATTCTGACCCGGTTCGAAGAACCAATCTCAAAAGTGGTGTTCTTGAGGTAATGGCTGATGGCTACGGCTTTTTGCGTTCGGTGAATTATCAGTCGGGGGATAATGATGTTTACGTTCCCCAGAACCAGATAAAGCGGTTTAATCTGAAAACAGGTGACTTTATCGTGGGGAATACACGTATGCAGCACGAAGGTGAAAAATATGAAGCTCTTCTTTATGTGCAGACCGTGAACGGCGATAAGGTTGATGTCTCAATCCGCAGGAAGGCTTTTGATGATTTGACGCCTGTATATCCCGCCGAAAGACTGCGGCTTGAACGAGGCAGAACAGATTTTTCAATGCGTATGATTGACCTTGTTTCGCCCATAGGCAAAGGTCAGAGGGGTATTATTGTTGCACCGCCCAAGGCAGGGAAAACAACTCTTCTGAAAAGTATTGCCAACAGCATTACCGAGAATAATCCTGATGTTCATTTGATTGTTCTGCTTATTGATGAACGCCCTGAAGAGGTTACGGATATGCAAAGGTCAATCAAGGGTGATGTAATATTTTCAACCTTTGACGAAGAACCAAGCAACCACACCAAGGTTGCGGAAATTGTTCTGGAACGAGCAAAAAGATTGGTTGAGCATAAAAAAGACGTTGTTATTTTGCTTGACAGCATCACAAGACTTGCTCGTGCATATAATCTGACGGTTATTCCTTCGGGCAGAACACTTTCCGGAGGTCTTGATCCGGGAGCTCTGTATAAACCCAAAAGATTTTTCGGAGCGGCACGAAACATAGAAGAGGGCGGAAGCCTGACAATTCTGGCGACGGCTCTTATTGAAACAGGAAGCCGTATGGATGACGTTATCTTTGAAGAATTTAAAGGTACGGGAAATATGGAAGTGCACCTTGACAGACGTCTTCAGGAAAAACGGATTTTCCCTGCAATCGATATTGCAAAGTCGGGCACGAGGAAGGAAGAACTTCTGCTTGACCAGAGCGAGCTGGAGGCAATCTGGTCAATCCGTAAAGCATTTGGGTCCAGGAATCCTATGGAAGTAACCGAAACAATCATTTCACAGCTTGTGAAGACCGACAACAACCGTGAGTTTATTGCGGCGTCGGGAAAACTTTTGGAAGAATAGAAAAAATATAAAAAGTTTGCGAAAAATTTAACAAAAACACTTGATAATTTTTGGCAAATGGAGTAGAATATAAAAAGTACAAAAAGAGAATTTATTTTTGGAGGTTTTTTATTATGAACAAGAAAACAGTTGACGATATTTGCCCAAAGGGTAAAAGAGTTCTTGTGCGTTGTGATTTCAATGTTCCCATTAAGGATGGCAAAATCACAGACGAAACAAGAATCGTGGGTGCTCTCCCCACAATCAAAAAGCTTATTGACGACGGCGCAAAGGTAATCCTTTGCTCACATATGGGCAAGCCCAAGGGTGAACCCAAGCCTGAACTTTCACTTGCTCCCGTTGCTGCACGTCTGAGTGAAGTCGGAGGCCAAGCGGTCTTAGGAAGACAATAC
>JAZNLK010000043.1:0-3254 GCA_045579055.1 Clostridia bacterium | reverse complement strand
TTTTTTTGTAACTGGCAGGTCACATCTAAATTATATACAATCGGAGTTTTTCTGTCTATACTCACCGGTTAACCTCTATTGAACCACGCGACCATCGCGTGGTTTTCTGCACACAAAAAAAGCACCTCACATCAAATGGGGTGCTTTCAGCTTAACTAAATGCATTTTTTAAGTATTTTGTTCAATGAATTAAAAGCCAGAGTGAATGTTCCTTCGCCGCTTTTGGGAAGATTAAGCATTTCATCACCGATTTCCAGTTTTTCCAAACCCTCAAAGCTTCCGAGGTGCGGTTCAAGACTGAAAAATCCGCTGTAACCATTATTCACAAGATTTTTTAGTATATATTCAAGATTTCCGTCGCCAAAACCTGCGGGAACAACCTCACCGCCTTCAGCTTTGGCATCCTTTATATGCATATACTCAATATACTCTTCCAGGGTATCATACGCAACTTTTGTATTCTGTCCGCACTGCACAAAATTCGCAGGGTCAAAAACTGCTCTGAAATTTTCGCAATGAAATTCTTTCATGAGATCCAGACATCTTTCGGTAGTATCGCCGTAAATGTCTTTCTCGTTTTCATGAAGAAGAATTACATCGTTTGCCTTTGCATAATCCAGCATTTTTCTGATACGCACAAAAACCTGTTCTCTTTCATCTGCTGTCCACTCAGCACCGCCGTCATGGAAGAAGCTGAACATTCTTATGTATTTTGTTCCAAGAAACTTTGCGGTTTCAACCACTCTTCTGAAAACATCAAAATGAGCCTCAAAATCATCTGAAAGCTTTATTTTGCCTATGGGCGATCCTATTGATGAGACCAAGATTCCGTACTCATCCATTTTCCCTTTCAGCGTCTTAACCTCATCTTCCGTAAGCTCGGAAATATTCTTACCGTCAACTCCTCTCGGTTCAAAATACTCAATTCCCAGCTTATTCAAAACCTCAAACTGAACCTCAATATTCACATCTATTTCATCCGAAAATCCGCTTATTTTATACGCTTTCATTTTTATTGTCCTTTCTGATGTATAATTTCAAAACATCCGCACAATGCTTTGGCAATTGACATAAATCCCAAATCCGTGGGGTGAACTCCGTCAACAGTGCCTTCATCCTTGCATTGTTCCGTCAGCATTTTCCCGTCAATTAAATACACATTTTTATCTCCCGACACTTTTGCGTCTTCAAACGTCTTTTTAATTATCTCAAATCTTGCTGTTTCGTCTTTATCAAGGTAGTATTTGGGTCTGGACATAATTATAACGGGAATATCAGGATGTGATTCCCGAACAGCTTTGAACAGCTTTGAGTGGGTTTTTTCAAGATACTCGGTGGATGGCGCATTATGGTCATAATCACAGACAAACACCGACATATCAAGGTTTTTTATATATTCAATCATTGCGTCCTCAGCCCTTGCACTTCCCGAAAATCCCAAGTTTACAAAATCAAAGTTAAACGCTCTTGAAACAATGCTCTGATAACTCATACCCGGTCTTGAGGCGCAGCCACCCTGAGTAATTGATGATCCGTAATAAACAACAGGCTTTTTATTCACATAGGGCTTACCCTCTTTGATTTGTGCTTCTTTCTGCAAACCAATATACAATTCCATCACATTGCTGTATAAAGGAAAGTTAATTGTAATCTCACGCATTTCACGATTTTCAAACTCCCTTATGCCCTCAAAACCATTAGACATATCAAATGGCGGTATAAAAGTGTTTTCATAAGCATTCCCAACATACAAATCAAAGCCCGTAAGACCGGTCATAGCAAAGTGTGCACGTGCTTCCACACCGGATATTTTCGCATATATCGCCACATATTCACTGTCTGTCACAAACCTGACTCTGCCGCCTGCCGTATGTGTATGTAAAATCTTAACTCCTTCATTTACCCTTTCAGCAATTTTTTCGGGCATACGCCTGTATTTTCCGTTTTCTTTGAACACTCCGTACACCCTGAATGGCAATTCATCCACATTATAAAACACAATATCATCTTTATTAATATCGGTTTTCACCTCAAAATTCTTGTCTATTTTAGTCAAATCCACTTTTCAGTCCTCCAATTATTGAAAAATACAGTAGAGAATTCTTTCTGCAATGCACTTCATTCCGTAATCACCGGGATGAACCGACACACCCTCATGTTCGTATTCGCCTAAAGCCATTGTTTTTTCGTCCCTTTCCAAATCTGAAATATCACAGAAAATGTAGTTGTTTTCCATTGCAATCTCTTTAATAATTCGGTTGAGATTGATCTGATTCCAAAACAGATTTGTTATAATCACCTTGGCTTTTTGAGTTTTATTGAAAAAAGAAATCATTTTTTCAAAGCTCCGTTTGCAGTTAGCTTCATCGCCGTCAATCTGCATATTCTCGCCTATTCTCACAACAATAACATCCGCTTCAAAATCACGTGCCGATTGAAAATATTCATTCAGAATCTTTTCGCCTTCATTATAATTTCGTTCCCATCGGGAACACTGAACAATGGAATAATCCACACATCCCTTTTTATTCAACTCGTCCACCACAAGATGAACATAATCCTTTGACTCTTCCGATGCCGCCATTCCCCAGTTGCCGTGCCAGCCTATCTGGGGCGCTATTCCGTGTTTTGTTATGGAATTTCCAACAAATAATATTTTGGTTCCGCCATTATCGGCATATACCTGATAATACTGGTTTTCAGGCAGTTGTTTTTCTGCACTGACAGTATTCAGCTTTCCAAATTT
Organism: Clostridia bacterium; assembly: GCA_045579055.1. Lineage (GTDB taxonomy): Bacteria > Bacillota > Clostridia > Monoglobales > Monoglobaceae > SIG440. The sequence goes on along the minus strand of JAZNLK010000043.1, from coordinate 508 downwards.
TGAATCCATAATATGTCAATCCCTTTCATATCTTCAACGTTACCAACATCACAACAATATAGATTTCTTTTCTCAATCACTCAGCTTCACGCACCAAATGGAATTATCACTTCCGTATGCCGCACATTCTTCCCATGGATTTTCATTCTTTATTGACTGCATCCATTCTGCAGCAATTACGTATGCTTCATTTTTCGACTTGTTGGTACATCCAAAGTTTCCAAGTCTTGCACCCCGTTCAGGGACAACAATTGTTTCTGTTGGCCGCACAAGACACATGCTCTCTGTATCAAATTCCGCCGCAAAAAGTGGTGCTCTGTGTCTGAAAACGTGCTCATTTGAGGCATCCTTTCTTGTGTAAACAAGATAAAGCTTGTCTCCAAAGGTAAACCAATGCTGCTGAGTGTTATAGTTTCCTGCATTTTCACCGTCATCAAATGTTAACTCAACAGGCTTTGAATAATTCAGACCGTCAGAGGATTTTGCCACATATAAGTCGGATCGTAGC
>JAZNLK010000042.1:0-49224 GCA_045579055.1 Clostridia bacterium | reverse complement strand
GCGAAAATGGACCAGCTTGTGAAGTCTGATAAGGAGCTTGCCCTGATGGTATATGAAATTATGCTCCGAAACAGCGCTGTTGGCTTTGAAGCGGCAAATCACTATTATGTGACAAGAACTTCCTTTATGGAAAAGGTTGTGAATTGTGATTATTTGTTGGAAAAGTAAATAGCTGAATAAAAGACAGCCCTGCGGTGCGGATGCATCGCAGGGCTGTTTTAGACCCTTCGACAAGCTCAGGGTGACAGCGTGTCGATAAAATTGACACATTTCGCTCCCTCATTGAGGGATGCTTTTCGTTGTTTAAAACTATTTGCACGAAATAACCGTTTCAACGGTCATTTCACCATTTGGTTCAAGGTAGCGGAAGCCTGTTTCCTCACGATTGAAGGGGGCACAGGGACAGTTGCTTACCCATGTCTGGGGCTCGGCACAGATGAATTCTGAGCCGGGGAGCTGATAAAACATCCAGTAAAGGTAATCGCCCGATGCGGTGTAGGTCACGGAGTGACCGCTCTTTTTGTCGGTGAGAACCATTTGTCTTGGTTCTGTCATTTCAAAAAGGTGGGAAACACCTTGGTTTGAAAGAACAAAACCGTCACCGTTCAGGGCGTTCTGAATAGCTGTATTTTCGATATATTTGCCCGTGGGCAGATATTCGGGTGTGCGCTCAACCTCACGTCCGCAGGAGAGCTTCACCGATGTGTCGCCCAATGATTGTCCTTCCATAAATCTTACATTGAAGGTTGTGTGGAATCCCACAGCACAGGGCATATTCAAGTTAGAATCGTTGCGTATGGTAGTCTTTTGGTGGATGCCCTTTTCATCAATGAAATAGTGAAGTGTTGCTGTGAATTCATGAGGAAAAGTTAGATAGGGAGCATCTTTTGTTGCCTTGTATTCAAGAACAACTTCGCTTTCGGTCTGCTTTATCACCTGAAAAGGAGTTTTATGCATTTCTCCGTGGAGGAAGTTGTTAAGCGTCACTTCGTTGGTGGGGAGGCAGTAGTCCCTGCCTTCAAAGGTGAAGTGTCCGCCTTCAATGCGGTTTGGTGGAAAGAGGAATGGTGTTCCACGGAAAAATGGTCCGTCCTCAAAGTCAGTTTCGGTTTCTGCTGTGCGGAGAGCTTCGATTTTAAGTTCAGGATATGCGGCACGGATGCAGTTCCCGCCACGGTCGGGGAGAATTTCGGCAATATAGCCGTGGTTTTTTAGCGCTATTTTATTCATATTATCACCTTAAAGTACTATTTCTTTGAAAAATTCGGGAACGACCTTGTCCTCGTATTCCCATTGGTTCATGTCGATATCATCAAACAGTCCACAGTGCATTGGTACGGCTTTTGCACCGAGTTCTTCGCAGAATGCGGCGGCATCGGTCATATTCATATTGTTTCCAACACCGTTGATTGGAAGAAATACTGCATCGATATTCGCAGGAAGGTCGTCAAAAATTGTGGTGTTATAGAGTGTGTCGCCTGTTATGTAGAAAACCTTGTCTTCGGCATACATAATAACCCCAATGGCGTTTTCGTCCGAGTGTTCGGCATAAACTGCTTCAAAACGTATGTCGCCTTCTGTCCAGATTGTGTGCCGGTTGAAGCTCACGTAATTGTTGTTACCACCAAATGTGCGTGCGATTTCCCATGCGTTCTTTGATGCAAGCACCGTAATGCCCGAATCCTCTGTGAGGAATTCTTCTAAAGTTTCGGGGTCGGTGTGGTCAAGGTGGGAGTGGGTCAGCACGATTATGTCGGGCTTTATGTCAAATATGTTTTCGTCAACAGGAACACGCCTGTCTGATTTGGGATTCTTTTTAAAGCAACTGTTGGAAAGATATGGGTCAAAGAATATGGTCTTTCCGCAGGTTTCAAACATAAGTCCTGCTTGACCCAGCCATGTTATTTTCATATAAAATCAATCCTTTCGGTGGGATATGCATATTTTACCACGAAACCGAAAAAATGTAAATGCTGTGTTGAAAAAAGTTTCGATTTGTGATAAAATAGATATGTTTCTTGCAAAGGAGAATAGCGATGAAAGAAAAAATATATACAATACCAATAAATGAGGCATTAGACGAGACAACTTTCTGTCCATTTTGTTATATACACAAAAAACTGGAAAAGTCAGCTGTGGAGTATACCCTGGGTCCTGCAATGATGGAGCCGGATTTCAGGGTGTATACCAACGAGAGAGGTTTTTGCCAAAAGCATATGCGTGACCTTCAAGGATGCAGAAACGCACTTTCTCTTTCGTTGGTCATTGACACACATATGGATATTGTTGAAGCGGTTTTTGAAGAAGGTCTTCAGCCTGAAAAGAAGTCGCTTTTCAAAAAGGAAAAAAGTAAAAAGGAAGTTTTTGCCGATAAACTAAAAAAATTGTCGGGAGCTTGTGCTGTTTGTGAAAAGGTGGAGAAAACATTTTCTGATTACGTTGAGACCTTTGTTTTTATGTTGAAAACCGAAAAAGACTTTCCTGACAAGGTTCTGAAATCTGACGGATTCTGCACCGAACATTTTGCAAAATTGGTAGAAGTGGCTTGTGCAAATCTTTCGGACAGCGATTTTGAGAAAACCTTTGTGCCCATAATACGAAAGCAAAAGGAGCGTGTTGAAAAATACCATTCCGATATAAAAACATTTGAAACAAGTTTTGATTATCGGAATGCCGGAAAGCCCCTGAATGTGCCCAAGGATACGGTGCTGAAGGCAGGGTATCTTTTGAACGGCGAGTTTGAACCCAAAGAAAAATAGGAGGACATTATGAAAGTAGTTGTTGCGATAGATTCACTTAAAGGCAGCCTTAGTTCAATTGAGGCAGGAAATGCCATAATGGACGGCATAAAAAGAGCCGATTCATCAGCTGAGGTTGTTGTCAGACCTTTGGCTGACGGAGGAGAGGGCACAACCGAAACCCTTGTATCCGGTCTTGGCGGAAAAATAGAGAAAATAACAGTTACAGGCCCGCACGGAAGACCTGTTGCGGCTGAATATGGCATTATTAAAGAAACAAAAACTGCCATAATGGAAATGGCAACTGCGGCAGGAATAACCCTTGTGACGGATAATGAAAGAAACCCATTGAACACCACAACCTGCGGTGTTGGGGAAATGATTTCGGATGCAATCAAAAAGGGATGCCGCAATTTTATAATCGGAATTGGCGGAAGTGCCACCAATGACGGCGGAATTGGAATGCTTTCAGCACTTGGGTTCGGATTTTATGACAAAGACGGCAATAAAGTGGGCATATACGGCAGAGACCTTGAGAATGTGGCAAGAATCACAGCGGACAATGCCTTGCCGCAGCTTGGCGAATGCAGTTTCAGCATTGCCTGTGACGTAACCAACCCCCTTTGCGGCGAAAAGGGCTGCAGTGCGGTTTACGGACCTCAGAAAGGTGCGACACCTGAGATTGTTGCGGATATGGATAAATGGCTTGGCAACTATGCTGACATTGCAAAACAGACATTCGATTGTGCTGACCCTGATTTTCCCGGTGCCGGTGCGGCAGGAGGGCTAGGGTTTGCGTTCCATACGTTTCTGAAGGGAAAGCTTGAACCGGGTGTTGACCTCATTCTGGACAAAACAAATCTTGAGGAATATGTGAAGCAGGCGGATGTTGTAGTCACAGGGGAAGGAAGACTGGACTTCCAGACAGCAATGGGAAAGGCACCCATCGGTGTTACAAAGCTTGCTAAAAAGCACGGAAAGACGGTTCTGGCATTTGCCGGAGCGGTGACTCGTGATGCAACGGAATGCAACAAAAATGGTATTGATGCTTTCTTCCCGATTTTGCGTGAGATATGCACTTTGGAAAAGGCGATGGATAAGGAATATGCTGCGGAAAATCTTGCGGCAACCGTTGAACAGGTGTTCAGATTGCTGAAATTATAAAAGTAGGTATATTTTTTGGGAGTGGCGATATGCCACTCCTATTTTTGTTGCAAAAAAGAAAATATATTGACAAAAATACAAAAATGTGGTATTGTTAAAATGTAAATATATTTACAATAATGCAAAAAGGTGAGAACTATGGAATTTAGACTGAAGACCTTCAAAATTCAGCTAACAGTTTCAAGAATTGCGAATATACATTACTTTGAATTTGTAAGGAAGTATCAGACCCACGATGATTATCATAATTTTTGTGAGCTTTTGTATGTGGACAACGGTTCGATTATGGTTCATGGCGAGAACTATACCGGTCTTGTATCAAACAATCAATTGATCATTCATCGTCCCAATGAAATTCATTCCCTGACCTGTGCTGACGACGTGGCACCAAATGTAATTATAATAGGGTTTGAGTGTTTATGTGATGCCATTGCACCATTTGCAAACAGCCCCATAACTCTTTCCAATGAGCACAAAAAGATGCTTGCGGAAATTATGAAGGAGGGGATGAACACATACGAACCGCCATATGATACAATAACTCTGGATATGCAAAAGAGAAAGGACCCGATTTTTGGTGCAGACCAGATGCTGAAGTTGAGGATGGAAATGTTTCTGATTACGCTTATTCGGGACTTCGATACACAAAGCAATACCCTCAGATGGGAATCGGAGGAAGAAAACAAAGTTTCCATTGTTCATAAATATGTTATGGAGCATTATATGGAAAAAATTCAGCTTGAGCATTTGTGCTTTCTGTTCGGAACAAATAAAACCACTTTGTGCCGGAATTTCAAGCATATTTATGGGAAAAGCGTTACGGGATACATAAATATGCTGAAGGAAAGAGAAGCGAAACGACTTTTGCGTGAAAACGAACTTTCAATAACCGAAATTTCAGATATGTTGGGGTTCAATTCAATACATTATTTTTGTCGTTTTTTCAGAAAAGCAACAGGGCAAAGCCCCAAGGAGTACCTAAAATCAATTAAATCAAAACTGAATATGTAGACTTACCACACGGATAGGCATTTGCGTTCGCAAGTGCCTATTTATATATTTGTGAAATAGAAGATTGTTCTGCAAGATATTCACACTTTCCTGAAAAATCAGTAAGATATTACAACTATTTTTGTCGTTAGGTTGTTGACAAAATGCGGGTTTGTGGTTAGAATGAATTTGTATCAAAATTTTGCCTGTTTGAGGCATTGACGGAGGAGAATTATGGGAAAGAAACCGTTACTTTCTGAACTTACGTTAAGAGAAAAAATAGGACAGACAATCCAAATGCAGTCGGGATTTCTGATGAATATGGGCGACAAGATGGAGGAGTATCTCAAGGAGAACCCAATCGGCAACGTTTGGCACACCTGCAACACAGCAATGACAACAGTTAACCTTGCGGATATCGAAATTGATGAGCCTGCAGACAGTACATACTATCGTGAATGGGCAAAGAGATACAGTGAAGCACTTCGTATCCCACCGATTCTTACAAACGATGCTCCCGGTGCGGCACACGCAACAGACCTTGTGAGCCTCACAAGTGTTCCTGCTGTTGGGGCAAACGGCTCAGAAGAGGTTGCTTATGAATACGGTCGTCTGACGGCACTGAACGGAAGAGCTTTGGGACTTAATAACGTATGGTCACCAAACGTTGACCTTCCCAACCGTTTTTCGTCAGTTTCGCTTATGAGACAGTTTGCATCCGACCCCGAAAAGCTTGTGAAGCTTTCGCTTGCAATGATGCGAGGCGGTCAGGACAGCGGTTTTGCAATGTGTGCAAAGCACTTCCCCGGCAAGGATAAAAAGGAATACCGTGATGACCATTTTGCGGATCAGATTATCCGTGACAGCTTAGAAGATTGGCTGGAGGGTCAGGGCAAGGTGTTCCAGCAGATGATTGATGGCGGAGTATGGTCAATTATGCCCAGTCACACAGGTTTCCCTGCTGTTGACAGTCGAAGAATAAATGGACTCTTTATGCCCACAACACTTTCCGACAGAATCCTCACAAAGCTTCTGAAAGAAGATATGCACTTTGACGGCGTTGTTGTCACCGACGGTATCGGTATGGGTGTTCTGAAAACAGCATACCCCAACAAGGAAGACTTGTATGTTGCACTTCTCAATGCTGGCAACGATATTTTGCTGAATGTTAAGGATTTTGATTATATTGATATGATTGAAAGAGCTGTAAACGACGGCAGAATTCCTATGGAAAGAATTGACGATGCGGCTCGCAGAGTTATTGATATGAAGGAAAAGATGGGTCTTTTTGAGGACGAACAGCCTGAGGTTGTTATGACCGAAGAAATCCGTCAGGAAATCCGTGAATTTAATCGCAAGGTGGCTGAAAAAGCACTTGTGCTCCAGAGAAACGATAAGGGTCTAATTCCTGTTGACCCCAAAAAGATAAAGAATGTTGCAATCATTTGTTCATCACATCATGCACCCTTCTTTGATTGGCTAAACCATATGAAGGAAGAGTTTGAAAGACGTGGTATTAACGTAAGACTTCAGAGACGTCTTGAAACCTATGAAGAAATCAAGGAAATTGATGAACAGAATGACCTGATTATTTATGCAAACTACGCAATGCCACATCAGCCAATGGGCGGCAGCGGTCTTTATTGTGAAGAATGCGGAACATACTTCTTTGCTCTTAGCCATGGCAAGGAAAAATCAATCGGTGTTTCTATGGGTGTTCCCTATATCTATTATGATTACTGCATCAATATGGAAAACTACGCATTCACATTCAGCGTATCACGTGAATCACAGATTGCATTCGTTCAGGCATTGTTCGGTGAAATCCCATTTGAAGGACAGTATAACTATGAAACTCCTTGGGACGAATATGACGAGCTTGAAAAGAAGTATGCAGATAAGAAATAAAGTAATGCAAAAGGAAGTGGATTTTTCCACTTCCTTTTTGGCATCTATTCATCAATTTTTTCAAGGTCTTCACCGTTCGGAAATTCTTCTTCGCACATATCAAGATACATATCCTCGGCATCATTGAGTACCTTTTGCAAGTGGTCAATTGTTTCTGAAATGTCACCTACAAGCTGGTGATAAAAATTAAAGGGTTTGTCTATATTTTTTAAAAATAATTGCTATTTTGGTTAATATATGATAATATATAAGCGAGGTGAAAGTTAATGAGATATTCAGATATATTTGGGTTCAAAAGTTCAAGGATTTTGCTTGGAACGGGATATTTCGGTGACGGAATTTCCGAGGAAGAGGCCTTTGCAATGATGGATAAGTTCCGTGAAATGGGCGGAACTCATATAGACACAGCAAGACTTTATGCGGACGGTATTTCCGAGGAAATTGTGGGAAGGTGGTTTAAAGACCGAAACCCCAAAGAGGTTTTTGCATCGACCAAAGGTGCATATTATGACAAGGATGCCGGAGAACGTCCGAGACTTGAGGATGCAGATATCAGGTCGGATGTTGAAATGAGTCTTGCGGCACTTCAGTTTGATGTGATTGATTTTTACTGGCTTCATCGTGATGATGAAAGTGTTCCTGCCGGTAGGATCATCGAAACAATGAATGGGCTTGTCAAAGATGGCAAGATAAAGAAATTCGGAGCTTCAAACTGGACTGCGAAGCGAATTGCCGAGGCGAATGGATATGCAAAGGAACACGGACTTCAGGGCTTTACGGCAAGCCAGATAAGGTTCAATCCTGCATACTGTCTTGGTGAACGTGGCGGACTTGTGGGAATGGATGATGATGAATTCCAATTCTACAAAAATAACAATATGCCTGTTGCGGCATATTCGTCTCAGGCGAAGGGTTTTTTCTCGAAGGTGGTGGAACAGGGCAAGGATTCACTTTCTGAAAAGGCGAAAAAACGCTATCTGTGTGAAGAGAATCTTCAGCGAGCTGAATTTATGAAAGAACTGTCAAAGAAATATGATTGCAGTATTGCGGCTCTCATCTGTGGCGCGTTTTCTTCCTTTGAGACCCCACAGGTATTCCCGATTATAGGTGGAAGTAAGCTACCTCAGATTGTGGATTCTTTAAACGGTGCCGATGTGGCATTGACAAAGGATGAACTTGTGAATATATTCAAGTTTAACATATAGCATTTATGACAGAATTTCCTTTCTTTTTCGAAGAAAGGAAATTTTTTTTGCAAAAGTACTTGATTATTTCTGCATTATTATGTATAATAGCATTTGTTTTACAATAATAAATCAAAAGTTTTGTAATACTAAAATTCGAGGTGAATTTCGTGGATATAGGAAAGAAGCTGAAACGCTTGCGTATCAAGCATCAGCTGACGCTTGAGGAACTTGCAAACCGAAGTGAACTTTCAAAAGGCTTTTTGTCGCAACTGGAGAACAATAACTGTTCGCCGTCGATTTCGACACTTGAAGACCTTCTTGAGGTTTTGGGGTCATCGTTGCAGGAGTTTTTCTCTGAGAAATCTGAAGAAGTTATTGTCTTTTCTCAGAAGGACTATTACGAAAACGAGCAGGAAGAGTATAAGATTGAATACCTTGTTCCCAATGCACAGAAAAATGCAATGGAACCAATCAAAATCGAAATTTTTCCCGGTGGAAGCTCTCAGGAAATTATGCCACACGACGGCGAAGATTTTGGCTATGTGCTGAAGGGGAGCGCCGATTTGATTTATGGCGGTGAAAAGCAACACCTGAAAAAAGGCGATACCTTTTATGTCCGATGCAATGAAAGCTATCACATAAAAAACAATACCAAAAATAACTGTGAGTTGATATGGGTTTCAACTCCCCCATTTTTCTAAATAATTTTGAAATGGAGCGATGACAATGAATTCAAATGCAAAATCTTTGATCGAACTGAAAAATATAACCAAAACATTTGACGACCAGCAGATTCTCAAGGGAATAAATCTGAGCATTTACGAAAAAGAGTTTCTGACACTTCTGGGCCCTTCCGGTTGCGGAAAGACTACAACTCTGCGTATTATTGCAGGCTTTGATGAGGCTGATGACGGAGAGCTTTTGTTTGACGGAACGGATATTTCAAAGCTTCCGCCTTACAAACGTGAGATTAACACAGTCTTTCAGAAGTATGCGCTGTTTCCACATCTGAATGTTTTTGATAATATTGCTTTCGGGCTGACAATCAAAAAGATTGACAAATCCGTTGTTCAGCAGGAAGTTGAGAAAATGTTGAAGTTGGTTGGACTATCAGGATTTGAAAAACGTGATGTAACGTCTCTTTCGGGCGGTCAACAACAGCGTGTTGCCATTGCTCGCGCACTTATAAATAAGCCAAAGGTTCTTCTTCTTGATGAGCCGCTGGGTGCTCTTGATGCAAAGCTCCGAAAGGAAATGCAGTTCGAACTGAAGAAGATTCAGCAGGAGGTGGGGATTACATTCATTTATGTAACCCACGACCAGGAAGAAGCACTTTCTATGTCCGACACGGTGGTTGTTATGAATGATGGATATATTCAGCAGATTGGTTCACCTACGGATGTCTACAACGAGCCTGAAAACCGTTTTGTTGCGCAGTTCATCGGCGAATCAAACATAATTGAGGGCAGAATGATTCGAGACTGTCTTGTTTTCTTTGATGACTTTGAGTTTGAATGTGTTGACAAGGGATTCAAAGAAAATGAGGAAATAGAAGTCGTTCTTCGCCCGGAGGATATTGATATTGTGAGTCCGCTTGATGCAAAGCTCAACGGAACGGTCACAAGTATCGTTTTCAAAGGTGTTCATTATGAAATTCTGGTTGAAACAAAATACCGCAGCTATCTTATTCACACAACCGACTTCCACGAAGTGGGTAAGCACGTTGGTTTGACCTTCGGACCTGAAGATATTCACGTTATGTGGAAGATGGTGTGATTTTGACCGTAATTTGCATATGTAAAGAAAGGAGAAAACCATGAAATACTTTAAAAATCTGGTAAAACCGTATTTGATATGGTCTTTTGTTATTATTCTTGTTCCGATTTTTATGATATTTTTGTATTCCGTAACAAATAGCGGAAATTCTCTTATAAATATACAGTTTACTCTTAAAAACTTTGCAAAATTTGCCGATCCGCTTTATCTTGGGGTGTTTGTAAAGTCCCTTGAGCTTGGTCTCATAACCGTTGGGATTTGCCTCGTTCTTGGCTATACAATGGCATTCCTGATTTCAAAATGCAAGGAAAGAACACAGACTTTGCTTATTTTGCTGGTCACCATACCGATGTGGATTAATATGATTATCCGAATTTATGCGTGGAAGAGTATTTTGGAACCTCTCGGTCTGATGTATACCGACCTTGCGGTTATGATTGGTCAGGTTTGCGAATTCCTGCCCTTTATGATTATTCCCATACATACTTCCCTAAGCAAGATGGACAAGTCGTTGGTTGAGGCATCATACGATTTGGGTGCTAACCCCATTCAGACGTTCTTTAAAATAACATTCAAGCTGTCGATACCCGGCGTTCTCAATGGTATTATTATGGTATTCCTGCTGTCCATTTCAACATTTATGATTCCGCAGATTCTTGGTGGCGGTCAGTATATGCTTGTGGGCAACCTTATTGAAAATCAGTTTATCTCGGTTGGAGACTGGAACTTCGGAAGCGCTGTTTCTCTGGTTCTTGCCATCATTATGCTGTTTGCAATCGGTTGGATGAAACGGATTGACAAGAGGGAAAATTCTTAAACTTATATTTTGTATAAAAGGGGGGCTGTGTGGTGAAGAAGTTTTCGGTTTCACGCATTTCATCCGGGTTATATATGGCATTATGCTTTGCATTTTTCTATGTGCCGATTATCATAACAATGATTTTTTCGTTTAATTCCACAAAGTCATTTGCAAAATTCACAGGTTTTTCATTCCGCTGGTATGAATCTTTGATAAATGATTCGGAAATTCTTTCTGCTGTGGGTGTTTCTGTTTCAATTGCTATAATTGCAACGGTTATTGCTACAATTCTCGGAACAATCACGGCAATCGGTCTTTCAAAAAGCCGCAAAGTTTTGAAGGAATGGGTTCTCAGCATCAACAATATTCCAATTATGAACCCGGATATTGTGACGGCAATCGGTCTTATGATTCTGTTTACGTCATTTAAACTTGAAAAAGGCTATCTGACAATGCTTTTGGCTCATATTTGCTTTTGTACGCCTTATGTGATAACCAGCGTTTATCCAAAGGTGCGTGAATTGGATGTGAATATCGCAAATGCCGCAATGGATTTAGGTGCAACTCCGTTCCAGGCATTAACAAAGGTTATTGTGCCAATGCTGAAGCCGGGCATTTATGCAGGTATGCTTCTTGCGTTCACTATGTCCATTGACGATTTTGTTATTTCGTATTTTGTAAGCGGCAACGGCGTTGAGAATATTTCTATGATTGTATACAATGCCACGAAACGAATAAACCCAACAATAAATGCATTGTCTACCATTGTTGTTATGACAATTTTCCTGGTAGTTTTCGCTATAAAAATTGCTCCGGTTATTGCAAAACGTGCATGGTTCCGGAGAATAAGCGGGAAAGTACCCACCGCGGCAAAACGTATTTTTGCAATTGTTCTGTGTTTTCTTGTGGGATTTTCGCTTATTAAATTTAGCGGTGTTTATACCGGCGGAAACAAGAAAACTCTGAAAGTTTATAATGCAGGTGAATACATAGACGAAGCGCTGATTAGTGATTTTGAAAAAAAGTATGATTGCAGAGTGATTTATGAAACCTTTGATTCAAATGAATCTATGTATACAAAGGTGATGAGCGGCGAACGATACGATGTTATAATTCCTTCGGATTATATGATTGAACGTCTCGCCAAGGAAGGATATCTTCAGGAAATTGACAAATCCTTGCTTACCAACCTGAACGAGGTTATGCCGACCCTGCTTGACCAACCCTTTGACCCGGAAAATCGTTATTCAATTCCGTATTTCTGGGGGAATGTGGGTATACTTTATGACAGAACCGTGGTTGATGAAGCTGACCTTGATGAGGGCTGGGAGATTCTCAGAAATCCCAAATATCGAAATAATATTTATATGTATAAATCAGAACGTGACTCCTTTATGATTGCACTCAAGGCTTTGGGGTATTCTCTGAATACTACTGACAAAGGTGAGCTTGACGAGGCTTATCATTGGCTGGTTGAACAGAAAAAACAAGTGAATCCCATATATGTGGGCGATGAGGTTATCGACAGTATGATTATGGGTAGCAAGGCGATGGCAATTGTATATTCCGGGGATGCGGCATATATTATGTCTGAAAACGAGAATATGGGATTTTTTGCTCCCGAAAGCGGAACCAATATCTGGATTGACGGTATGGTTATTATGAACGATTGTAAAAACGTAGCATTAGCTCACGATTGGATTGATTTTATGCTGGATCCTGAAAATGCAAGAATAAATACCGAAATGGTAGGTTATTCTTCGCCTGTTGAGTCGGTTTATACCGAAATGGGTGCAACGGTTTATGCAGATATTGAAGCATATGTTCCCCGTCAGGGCAATCCTCAGGACGAATTCTTCAGATATCAGGATCCGGAAGTGAAAAAGTACTGTGCGGAGCTATGGACGAAATTTATGTCGCAATAGGAGAGGGATATGTATATTATAGCAGGCTTGGGAAATCCGGGCAAGAAATATGTTAACAGCCGTCACAATGTGGGTTTTGATACCTTGGATGCGGTTGCGGCAAAGTATAAAATTGACATAAAAAAAGCAAAATTCAACGGTCTTTACGGCGAAGGGGTTATTGAAGGGGAAAAGGTTGTTCTTGTGAAGCCGCAAACCTTTATGAACCTCAGTGGTGAATGTATCCGTGATTTTAAAAACTGGTATAAGGTTGAGAATAATCAAATAATAATTATATATGACGACATTTCTCTGCCTTTGGGAAAAATGCGTATCCGTCCCAAGGGTAGTGCAGGCGGTCACAACGGAATAAAGAGTATAATATATCAGACAGCTTCGGAAGTTTTTCCACGAATAAAAATCGGTGTGGGTGCTCCTGATAACCCTGATTATGACCTTGCGGATTATGTGCTGGGACATTTCAGCAAAAAAGAGATTGATGTTCTTGTTCCTGTGGCAGTGAAGGCAGCTGAAGCCGTGGGCGAAATTATAAAGTCAGGCACGGAAAAGGCAATGTCAAAATATAACGGTTAGTCGACGGTTCGTGGGGACGACCTCGACGTCCCGAAAAAATTTTTAAATGGTGAAGCTATGAACGGATTTCTGAAAATTTTGGAAAGCTTAGCTGATTTTGAAGAGATAACAGGGGGTCTGAAAAAAGAACAGTCCCCTGTTAGTGTTATCGGTGTTTCCGACTCTGTCAGGGCACACCTTGTTTTTTGTGTCTGCAGAAAGCTGAAGAAGAATGCCCTTGTGATTGCGGCAAATCAGACCAAAGCCAAGGCGATTTTTGATGATATGAATTTCTTTTTTGAGGGAAAGGTGTTGTTTTTCCCTGAAAAGGATTTGGTGTTTTATGACATAGAAGCGGCGGCAAATGATGTAAAAAAACAAAGGCTTGAGGTTCTTGACAAGCTGTGTAAGGGTGATGAAAATTACTGTATTGTTACCACGGCAGAAGCTCTTTTGAGCGCAACGGTTCCCAAGTCGGTTTATAAGGAAAAAGCTCTCAGCCTGAAGGTTGGTGATGAAATTGAACTGGAGGAATTGTGTTCAATTATGACCGACTTTGGTTACAAACGTGAGGAAATGGTTGAGGGTCCGGGACAGTTCAGTATAAGAGGCGGTATTTTTGATTACTTCCCGTATTGGAGTGAACTTGCGTTCAGAGTTGAGTTTTTTGACACTATGGTAGACTCTGTGCGAGAATTCCATGTGGGAACTCAGCGTACAGCAGGAAACCCTATGGATGAAGAGATTGCCCGTATAACTCCGGCAGTGGAGCTTGTGACTGATGCGGAAACCAGAAAAAACTGCGCAGAGGCTTTGCGAAAAGAGGCTACTGCAGTCTGTCGGAAGAAGAATCAGACTGAGGAAACCCTGAAACTTATTGAACATCTGAAACGTGATGCAGAGAGAATTGAAGAAGGAATTGTCTTCCCTTCAATAGATAAATACATTCCATATATATACTCCGACGGTATCCCTACAATTCTTGAATATTTTTCCGAGGATTATATAGCTTTTGTTGATGACCCTTTGGGTGTTTCGGAAGCAGTAAAGGGTGAAAAATCAAGGTTCAATGATTCCCTAAAGGATATGCTGGAAAGGGGAATTATTCCCAAAAGCAGTATGCAATACAAAGGTGATTGGTTTGAAGCTGTTGGGAGGATGGGAGAAATGGGACTTGTTGCAATGTCAGCACTGTCCCACTCAAATCCTGACATCAAACCAAAGAAGCTTGTGAATTTCACAGCAAAAAGCCTGAACAATTATAACGGCAAAATGGAGTTCTTCTATGATGCCCTTGACTATTACAAAAAGAATAGTTATCGGACGGTTATTCTGGCGGGGTCTGAACGCCGTGCTGAGAACCTCCACAGACAGCTAAGTGATGAGGAAATTGCATGTGCTTTGGTGAAGGACTTTGATGAACTTCCGGAGACCGGCAAGATTATTGTTACCCAGGGCGGCATAAGTCGCGGTTTTGAATATCCGCTGATACGTACCGTTGTTATCAGTGATAAAGAAATCTTTGGTGACCGCAAGAAAAAACGAAAACGCTTTAAGGTGGACAGAGAGAATAAAATTGATAGCTTTACCGACCTCAACGCCGGTGATTTTGTTGTGCACCAGAACCACGGAATTGGTCAGTATATGGGTCTTGAAAGGCTGACGGTTGACGGTGCACAAAAAGACTATCTGAAAATTATATACAAGGGCGGCGACAGCCTTTATGTGCCTGCCGACCAGTTGAATCTGATTTACAAGCATAGCGGACGTGACGGGGGAAGTGTCAAACTCAACAATCTGGGCGGTCAGGACTGGAACCGTGCCAAGCAGAAGGTCAAGGCATCCTGTCAGGATATGGCGAAGGAACTTGTGGAGCTGTATGCGCAAAGAGAGGCAATTCGGGGGATTGAATATTCCGCAGACACCGAATGGCAACACGATTTTGAGGCTGCTTTTCCATATGAAGAAACCGACGACCAGCTCAGATGTATTGCGGAAGTAAAGCGGGATATGGAAAAGCCACGACCCATGGAACGTCTTCTTTGCGGTGATGTGGGTTACGGAAAGACCGAGGTTGCAATGCGTGCCGCATTTAAGGCTGTTATGGACGGGTATCAGGTGGCGTATCTGGTGCCAACAACCATTCTTGCAAGCCAGCACTACAACAACTTCCGTCAGAGAATGAAGGATTACCCCGTGAATATCGGTCAGCTTTCGAGATTCTGCACCCCTACACAGCAGAAGAATGTGCTGAAACAACTGAAAACGGGTGAACTTGATATTATAATCGGAACCCACAAGATTTTGCAGAAAACAGTGGAATTCAAGAAGCTGGGTCTGCTTATTATAGACGAGGAACAGCGTTTTGGTGTGGGACACAAGGAACGCATAAAGGAAATGAAAAAAGAAGTGGACGTGCTGACTCTTTCGGCAACACCTATACCGAGAACCCTGCATATGTCTATGACGGGAATACGTGATATGAGTGTTATTGCCGAACCGCCCAGCGACAGATATCCTGTGGCAACTTATGTTATGGAGTATGATGCTGATATAATCCGTGAGGCTATTTCCAAGGAAATAGGACGTGGAGGACAGGTGTATTATCTTCATAACCGTGTTCAGGGAATTGAAAAAACAGCAAACGAAATTCAGAAAATGATACCTGAAGCAAGAATTGCCACGGCTCACGGACAGATGTCCGAAGCGGAGCTTGAAAAAATAATGATGGCAATGTCCGAAGGTGAGATTGATGTGCTGGTCTGCACAACGATAATTGAGACGGGACTAGATATTGCCAATGTGAATACTATTATTATGGAAGATGCGGACCGACTGGGATTGGCACAGCTTTATCAGCTCAGAGGCAGAGTGGGCAGGTCAAATCGACTTGCATATGCATATCTCACATACCGTCGGGACAAGGTGCTCAATGAAGATGCTCAGAAACGTCTCAAGGCAATCAAGGAGTTCACCGAGTTTGGCTCAGGCTTCAAAATTGCAATGCGTGACCTTGAAATCAGAGGGACGGGTAATGTTATAGGACCTCAGCAGAGCGGACATATGGAGAGCGTGGGCTATGAGATGTATTGCAAGCTTCTTGCTGAAACGGTAAGTGAAATGAAGGGCATTGAGGTACAAGAAGAAACCGATACCTCGGTGGATTTCCCTGTCAGTGCATTTATTCCCGAAAAATATATCAAAGCCCACAGCCAGAGACTTGTTGCATACAAAAAAATTGCGGCAATCGAGTCGGAAGAAGAGCTGAGCGATGTTTATGACGAGCTTTTGGATCGTTATGGAGATGTGCCGGATGTGGTGAACAACCTGATGACAATTTCTTTGATACGAAAATGTGCTTCCAAAAAGAAATTCACAGATGTCAAAGGAAGCAAAAACGGTCTTGTGCTGATGTTTGAGCCTGACAATGCCCCGGATTTGTCGGAATTTGTCAACAGCAACGAATTGAAAACAGGCAAGGCTGTTATCAAAACAGGAAAAAAACCCAAGATTATTTATAATTTCGGGAATGTCAAAAGCTCGGAATACCTGAGTACGGTTAAAGAATTTATTGAAAAAGTGTAGACGGAATGACATATTTGGTGTATACTTTATTTATAATGGAGTGGTGTATTGATGAAGAAGACAATGATATTTATTATAGTTGTTGCCATAACAGTCGGTATTTTCGGATGCGGTACTGATAAAAAGAGCAACGGAACCGTGACAGAACAGATAGATGTTTCCTCTGATACCACGGACTTGATTATACCTGAGGAACAGGTTGTCAGTGGCGGTACGTCACAGGAAATGGTTGACAGCTTTTCGGGAGAAGCTTCAGCTGCGGTGATGACGGTTAACGGGGAACCTGTTGACCCGGGTGCCTTTGCGTTTGTTGCCAATGACTTTGCTTCAAAATATGCTCAGTCACTTGTACTTATGGGCGCTGTTCCTGATGTTGAAAAATTCAAATGGACCGACAAAGACCCGAACTTTGACGGAACATATCAGGATTATGTGAAGTTTTCTTCGGTGGAAGATATTGTTCCCCGATATGCCTTGCTTGCTGAGGGAAAACGAAGAGGGGTTACACTTTCTGATGAGGACAAGCAGGGTGTTCAGGAATGGGTAAAATCAGTTCAGGGAAGTGCATCCGACAAGGAGTTTGAAAAGAATCTTGCGGCTGTTGGCTGTCCCGGGATTGGTGCATTGAAGGCATTTCGTGAAATAAGCGTTCTTGAAGCGAAAATATATGAGGATTTTAGGAACAATCCGGAAAAGTATGCCACGCGTGAACAACTGCTTGCGGCTGACGAACGTGAGCTGGTGACTGTGAAGCATATTCTTATTTCATTTGACCCCGAAAACACAGGCGCACCCGTTACGGATGAAATGAAGACGGAGGCAAGGGCACGAGCTGAAGAAGTGCTGGCAAAGGTAAATGAAGGTCAGGATTTTGATGCGTTGATTGAAGAATATAATGACGATCCCGGTGCAACGGAAGAAGGATATACATTTGCTGATGACGGAACAATGGTGCCGGAATTTGCAGCTGCATCATTCGCTCTTGAAATCGGTAAAACCAGCGGCTTGGTGGAGACAAGCTACGGCTATCATATCATAAAGCGTCTTGACAGAGCTGTTTCCATTACGGATTATATTGTTTTGCTGAATAAAAATGCAAAGGTAAAAATCAACAGCAGTATATTTGATAAGATTGGTATAACGGTGGATATGAAGGTGATTATAGAGTCGCTTATGCAAAATATGCCAGCCAATTAATGAATTCGGCAACAACGTTTTTTTGTTGTTGCCGAATTTTTCGGAAGTGAGGTGGAGAATGTGTCGGTATATTCAATGGTTTCATCAATTTTAAGTTATGTTTTCACTACTATAATTTATTTGTTTATCCTTGCTGTTATCGGGCTTATATATATGGATATCAAAAAAATGGGTGAAAAAGACAAGAAGCCGCTTCCGGCAAAAAAGGAAACAGAGGAGTGCTACGCAGTTCTCCGCACTGTGAAAAATTCTGCGGCACTTGAACTGAAAATGAAAGCAGGCTACCGTATGAACAGCAGCGGAATCAGCGTTGGAAGAGGCAAAAGATGCGATTTGGCTCTCAATCACGCTTTTTTGTCGGCCGAGCATTTTCGAGTGTGGTGCGAAAACGGTAAGTGGTTTATAAAAGATGAAGACAGCAAAAACGGAACCTTCCTGAACGGAAAAAGACTGAAAAAAATAAGACATATTGAAGATGGTGACGAGATTTCATTCGGTGAACTCCAATTTGTATTCAAGGAGGAGAACTGATGAGAAAAGGAAGTTACAGAGTTCCGGCATACTTGCTGATTCTTCTGGATATTTTTGGATTTTTGCTTTTATACACAGCCAACGACCTTCAAAATAAAATTCTGTTGGTGGGTTTTGGTGTGCTTGGGTTGTTCATTGTTACGTATACCGTGATTGTGCTTTGCAGGATGGGGGACAAGTTCCTTATTCTCATTGCTTCGATGCTTATGTCCATAGGTATTCTTATGATTTGCAGAATCAATCCGGAAATGGGACTAAAACAGGTTTTGTGGATTGGTTTGGGGTGCACGGTTTTCTTTCTGACATATCTGGTGTATTATAAAATCCGTTTCTGGGACAGAATGGGTGTTTTATACGCCCTGGGCGGAATTGCATTGTTCCTGTTTACCCTTGTGGCAGGCAAGGAAGTGAATGGTGCGAAAAACTGGGTAAATGTGGGACCGCTGGCTTTTCAGCCTTCCGAAATTATAAAGATTTTGTATGTTATGTTTCTGGCGTGTTATTATACGAAAACTGACAAAAAAGCTTTTATGGGAATATCATCCACGGCCATAACCGGTGGATTGACTTATGTTTTTATTGTTTTTCTTATGCTTCAACGGGACTGGGGTACAATTCTGGTTATTTTTTCAATCTACATATTTGTGCTCTATGTGTATGAAACGCACAGATGGTTTCTGGCTCTAAATGTTCTGGCAGTTCTTGCTGTAGGGTATGTGGGGTATAAGTATCTTTATCATATTCAGGTCAGAGTGGATGCGTGGCTGGACCCTTGGAAGGATATTTCCGACAAGGGATATCAGATAACACAGTCACTTTTCGGAATTGCATCCGGTGGTTTCTTTGGCAGAGGCTTGGGGAACGGTGCACCTGAATATATTCCCGAAGTGCATACCGACTTTATTTTTTCGGCAATATGCGAGGAAATGGGTGTTTTTGGCGGAGCGGCAGTTATCATACTGTTTTTCTTGCTGGCGTACAGATGTTTTAAGGTCACGTTGCAGACAACAGACCCGTTTAACAAAGCGGTTGCCTTTGGACTTAGCGTTATGTTTGCGTTGCAGACTTTTATAATAATCGGCGGAGTGGTTAAGTTTATTCCTTTGACCGGAATAACCGTGCCCTTTGTGAGTTATGGCGGAACCTCAATAGTTGTGAGCTTTGCATCACTGGGGATAATACAGGCGATTTCGGCTCTTGAGGAAAGAAAGGGGGCGGAAATCGGTGGAGAATAAAAGAATAATCCGCGTTCTGATTGTTGTGTCGGGGTTGTTTCTTGCTCTGCTTTCATACCTGCTGTATTTTCAGCATTTTGTTGCGGATGACATTTACACAAATCCCTATAACCGCCGCCAATGGGACGATGAGAAAAGAGTTGCCCGAGGCAAGATTTTTGACAGTAACGGTGAACTTCTGGCGGAATCGGTGGATGATGGCGAGAAGGTGGAGAGAGTTTATCATTACGGCAGAATGTATAGCCATGTTATAGGTTACTGTTCGCCGATTTACGGAAAAAGTATGCTTGAAATGGAATATGATCGTGAGCTTCTTGCACGTGATGATATGAATATATTCTCGGGTGAAAAAAAGAAGGGTTTTGATTTGAACCTTACAATTGACACAAGAGTTCAGGAATATGCATACAACCAGATGAAAGGAAAACGCGGTGCTGTTGTGGCGATGAATCCACAGACAGGAGAAATCCTTGCAATGGTCAGTCTTCCTGATTATGACCCGAAAAGTTCCGTGCTGGAGGCGGAATGGAACAACTTTGTTGAGGACGAAGAAAACCCATTGTTTAACAGAGTTACAAAGGCACTTTATCCTCCGGGCTCAACTTTCAAAATTGTGACAGCGGCAGCTGCTTTTGAAAACGGTATGGAAGGTCGGGTTTTTGAAGATACGGGAAAGTTTGAAGAAGGCGGACTGACAGTTGAAAACTACAACGGCAAAGCATACGGAGAGGTGACAGTTGAGGATGCCTTCAGGGTTTCAAGTAATCAGGTTTTTTGCGAAATCGGATATGAGCTTGGTTCTGAAAAAATAAAGGACAGTGCAGAAAGGTTTGGTGTTGGCAAAAAAATTGACTTTGATGTTCCTGTTGAAAAAAGCCGTATTGAGTATAGTCGTATGACGGATGCTGACAGCGCTTTGGTTGCAATCGGACAGGGAAAGCTTTTGACAACACCACTTCATATGCTGACTGTTTGTTCTGCAATAGCCAATGACGGAAAGGTTATGAAACCGTATCTGGTAAAAAAAATAACCAGAGGAGACCAGGTTGTTTCAAAAACTCATCCTCAGATAATGGAACGACCACTGTCTGAAGAGTGTGCGGAATATATCGAGAAAATGATGATAGAAGTGGTTCGGGCAGGGACAGGAACCAGGGCACAAATTCCCGGAGTGACTGTTGCAGGAAAGACCGGTACCGCGGAAAACGGAACTGAAAATGACCACGCCTGGTTTGTCGGTTATGCACCTGCAGAGGAACCGCAGATTGCCATTGCGGTTGTGCTTGAGAACGACGGCACCAGCGGCGGTGATTCGGCAGCACCCATTGCGGGGCGCATAATGAATAAATATCTGTCTTTGCAGGAAGGAGCGACAAAGTGAAGAATTACAGAATGACCGTTCAATACGACGGTACAAAATATAACGGTTGGCAACGTCAAGGAAATACGGCAAATTCCATTCAGGAAAAACTTGAAAATGTCCTTGGAAAAATGACCGGGCATTCGGTGGAAATTCACGGTTCAGGAAGGACGGATAAGGGTGTTCACGCAAAAGGGCAGGTTGCAAGCTTCAAAATTGATATTGAAAAAACAGATGAGGAAATCAGAGATTATCTGAACACTTATCTTCCTGATGATATTGCCGTCACGGAACTGAGCGAAGCGGACACACGCTTTCATGCAAGACTTAACGCAAAGCGGAAAACATATGTTTACCGTATTCACAACAGCAATATACCGGCTGTTTTTGAGCATAGATATATGCATACGGTACTTGAGACGGTTGATGAAGCAAAAATGAAAACTGCTGCAAAGAGATTTATTGGCGAGCATGACTTTGCTGGGTTTTCAGCGGTGAAAAGATTCAAAAAATCCACCGTCAGAACAATTTACAGCATCGGCGTTGAACGGTTCGGTGATGATATTGTGATTGCGGTGACAGGAAATGGCTTCTTATATAATATGGTGAGAATTATGGCAGGAACTCTGTTGGAAATCGGACTGGGAAAATGCGGTGCGGAGGTTATTGATGAGGTGTTTGAGAGCAAAAATCGTGAGCTGGCAGGTGTAACCTTGCCGGGGAAAGGACTGACCTTGCTTTCAGTTGAGTATTAACGGTTGATTTAGGGTATATTTTGTTGTATACCCTGTTTTTTTACGAAAATTTTAAATATTTCTCAAAACTATTGTCAAAACTAAAAAAATAGTATAAAATGTATATGAAAGGAGGTGAGAATATGAAAACAACAGAGCTTTTTGATCTTTCAAAAACTATTGCGGCACCTTTGCTTGAACAGAGTGAATACCCGTGGCAGATTCTCGGAGAAATCAAGAATTTTGTTGTGACCTTGGGTGAGTCTCTGGACAAGGAACGGTTTGAGGAGGTTTCACCGCAGGTATGGGTTGCCAAATCTGCGAAGGTTTATCCGTCAGCATATATCGGGGCTCCGTGTATCATTGATGAGGATGCCGAAATCCGACATTGTGCGTTTATCCGTGGCGGGGTTATCGTTGGAAAGAATTGTGTTGTGGGCAATTCAACTGAAATGAAAAACAGCATTATTTTCGATAATGTGCAGATTCCTCATTTCAATTATGTGGGCGATTCAGTGCTGGGATTCAAATCCCATCTGGGTGCAGGAGCAGTTACTTCAAATGTCAAGAGTGACAAAACACTGGTGACTGTTGCCAACGACGGCGAAAAGATTGAAACAGGACTGAAAAAGTTTGGTGCAATGGTTGGTGACTTTACGGAAGTAGGTTGCAACAGCGTTCTTTGTCCCGGAACGGTAATCGGCAAAAATTGTACCGTTTATCCTCTTTCAAGAGTCAGAGGTTTTTTGAAAGAAAATTCAATTTTCAAAAGTCAAGAGAATATTGTGACTAAGTTTTAGCTACAATATACAGCAAGGAATATATTTTGGGGTGTGCTCAGACACACAGGGGACACTGAAAGAGCTTGCTGTTCAAGGCAGTGCTGTATCTCTTGCGGCATAACTGTTTAGCGCCAGACCGCGTACTTGCGGTGACGAGGTAAGGAGTAATTCGAAGTTTTCGGCGGGTACTTCTTCGGTATGACCCATATCGTCAGGGTGTATACAAACAAACAAAAGTATATCCAAAGGGTATAATTTAATAATTGACCGGATTCCGGACTTGTCCCCACCCAGGGTTTGGCAACGAAGGAGATTATTTGATATGTGCGGAATTATAGGTTATTCGGGCATTGGTTTTGCATTGCCCAAAATAGTTCAAGGGCTTTCTGCTCTTGAATACAGAGGCTATGACTCGGCAGGAGTAGCCTTCTTTGACAGCGGTAAAATAAAGACGGTAAAAAGCAAGGGCAAGATTGAAGTATTGAAAACTGCTTTGAGGGATTTGTGCGGCAGAAATGAAATCGGATGCGGAATCGGACACACACGGTGGGCAACCCATGGTGAGCCCTCGGTGCGGAATGCTCATCCACACGGAACCGAGAGGGTAGCGCTTGTTCACAACGGCATAATCGAAAACTATGCTGAACTGAAAGAGTTTTTGCTGAAGCAGGGTTATACATTTGAGTCGGAAACGGATACTGAAGCGGCGGCAAAACTGATTGATTTTTTCTATGTCAGGGAGAATGAACCTGTTGTTGCAATAAGAGAAGCGATAAAAATGTTTCGTGGCTCATATGCAGTTTGCGTTATGTTCTGTGATGAGGAAAACAAAATTTTCGGGTTCAGAAAGGACAGCCCGCTTCTTGTGGCACCTTCTGAAAACGGTAGTTTTTTTGCTTCGGATGTTTCTGCGGTGTTGGAATACACAAAGCAGTTCCGACGACTTGAGGAAGATGAAATTGCAATTTTAAACAATAATGATATTGTTATCCTCAATGAGAAGGGGCAATGTGTGCCACAGAACTTTGAAACAGCACATTGGGATGCCGGTGAAGCATCAAAGTACGGATTTCCGCATTTTATGCTGAAAGAGATTTGTGAAGAGCCGGAAGTTGTATCAAAGACCGTTGGTTCTTTGTTGGAAAACGGAGTTTTGAAACTTGATGCAGATTGGTTCAAGGATGCAAAAAGAATCCATATTGTTGCTTGCGGAACTGCTATGCACGCCGGAATGATGGGTAAAACAGTCATTGAAAAAACCACGGGGATTTCTGTTTCGGTGGAACTTGCCTCGGAGTTCAGATACTGCAATCCCATTTTGGATAGGAATGATATTGTTATTGTAATATCACAGTCGGGAGAAACGGCAGATACTCTTGCGGCGTTGAGACTTGCGAAAAAGCGTGAGGTCAGAACGGTTGGTATAGTAAATGTCAGAGGTTCTTCGGTGGCAAGAGAGGCTGATTACGTGTTTTATACCAATGCAGGTCCTGAAATCGCTGTTGCAAGCACCAAGGCATACACAGCTCAGATTTCGGCGTTATTGCTGATAGCAATGGGAATGGGCGTTGCTGTTGGGAATATTACAGGAAATGAGGCAGAAAGCCTGTCGCAAAAATTGTTGGAGGATGTTCCCTGCACCATTGAAAAGGCATTGCTGAAAAAAGAACAGTGCAGATTTGTGGCGGAAAAGTATAAGCAAAGCAGAAGTATTTTCTTTATGGGACGCGGCTCGGATTATGCGTTGAGCCTTGAAGCCGCTCTGAAAATGAAAGAGATTTCATACATCCATTGCGAGGGAATTGCTGCCGGGGAAATGAAGCACGGAACGATTTCGCTTATAACGGATGGAGTTCCTGTCTTTGCTTTTGTAACAGACCCGAAGATTGCGGAAAAATCCTTTAGCAATATAAAGGAAGTTTCTGCCAGAGGCGCACGGGTTGTGTTATTTTGTCCGGAGAATATGGAAATTCCGGATGGAATTGCAGAGGATGTTATAAGAATTCCTCAAATTGACGGAGCTTTTGCAACCTTGGTGGCAGCAACTCTTGCACAATTGGTTGCGTATTATGTGGCGTGCGGTTTGGGACTGGATGTTGACAAACCGAGAAATCTTGCAAAATCGGTTACCGTTGAATAATTATGTTAAAAGTCCGGCGGAGCGGTGTTTTCGCTCCGCTACATAAAAATTTGAAAATAAAGGAGAGATATTATATGGGAAAGTATTTCGGCACAGACGGATTCAGAGGGGAGGCAAACAAGACTCTCACGGTTGAGCATGCATTCAAAATAGGCAGATATCTTGGTTGGCATTATGGCAAGGAGCATAAGTGTAATGTTGTAATCGGAAAGGATACCAGACGTTCCAGTTATATGTTTGAGTATGCCCTGGCGGCAGGACTCACAGCCAGCGGTGCAGATGCTTACCTTTTGCACGTTACCACCACACCGTCGGTTTCGTATGTTGTGCGAACAGAAGACTTTGATTGCGGAATTATGATTTCTGCAAGCCACAATCCGTATGGTGACAACGGAATTAAGCTGATAAACAGCAAAGGCGAAAAAATGTCAGAGTCCATTATTGCAGACATCGAAGCATACATTGACGGTGTTATCGGAGAAGTCCCCCTTGCAACCGGTGAGAATATCGGAAGAACAATCGACTATGTTGCAGGACGTAACCGTTATACCGGTTATATCATTTCTCTTGCAAGAAATTCATACAGAGGTCTCAAGATTGGTCTTGACTGTTCAAACGGAAGTACATGGATGCTTGCAAAAAACATATTTGACACCTTGGGTGCTGAGACATATGTGATTGGAAATCAGCCCAACGGTTTCAATATAAATTATGAATGCGGTTCAACGCATATGGCAAATCTTTGTCAGCTTGTTAAGGAAAATAACCTGGATATTGGTTTTGCCTTTGATGGTGATGCGGACAGATGTCTCGCCGTTGATGAAAAGGGAAATGTTCTCACAGGCGACCATATTATGTATTTCTGCGGAAAATATATGAAGGCAAACGGAAGTCTTGCCAATAATACGGTGGTTACAACAGTTATGTCGAATTTCGGACTGTATAAGGCTTTTGACGAAGCGGGAATCAATTATGTGAAAACAGACGTTGGTGACAAATATGTTTATGAGGCAATGCAGACCAATGATTACCGATTGGGTGGTGAGGAATCGGGACATATAATTTTTTCAAAATTTGCATCAACCGGTGACGGACTTATAACAGCATTGAAGGTTATGGAAGTTTTGATCGAAAGCAAGCTCCCTGCCTCCAAGCTTTGTGACGGATTCGAAAAATTCCCTCAGCTGTTGATTAACGTTCGTGTTACTGACAAGGATGCCCCTCTTAATGACCCTGATGTGAAGAAAGTGGTAGCTGAAGTTGAAGCGGCGCTTGGTGATGACGGCAGAATTCTTTTCAGAAAGAGTGGAACAGAACCGCTTATCCGTGTTATGGTTGAAGCAAAAGGTGAAGCAATATGTGAGACCATGGCAAATCGGGTTGTTGATGCCATAAAGGCCAAAGGTTACGCTGAAAATTAAAAAATCTGAAGCGGCAGTCGAAAGATTGCCGTTTTCTATTGTTTAATTCAGTGTTTTGTGATAGAATAAAACTATTAACAAACGAGGAGAAGCTTATGGTAAACACAACCGAAAACCAAAAAAGACCCCGTGCGGTGCTGTGTGCTGTTGATACGGGCGAGTTTGATATGGACTATTCAATGGAGGAACTTGAAAATCTTGCGGATACCGCAGGGGCGGACACCGTTGCTCATTTTGTGCAGAGAACCACACGTTTTGAGCCTGCTACTTGTATTGGTACCGGCAAGCTTGCAGAACTTGCGGAGTTTTGCAAAAATAATGAGATTGATATGGTTATTTTCAATCATGAACTGACGGCTTCGCAGATGCGAAATATTGAGGATGTGACAGATGTTGATGTCATTGACAGAACAACGCTGATTCTTGATATTTTTGCTCAGAGAGCTAAGTCGGCGGAAGGAAGATTGCAGGTGGAACTGGCACAACTGAAGTACAGGCTACCGAGGCTTTCGGGGATGGGGCGTGTTCTGTCACGCCAGGGCGGCGGAATCGGTTCCCGTGGTCCGGGCGAAGCAAAGCTTGAAACAGACAAACGTTATATACGCAGTCGGATTCAAAAACTGGAAGGTCAGTTGAAGGAACTTTCAAAACGTCGTGAATATGCTCATGCAAGACGTCGCAAGGATGGTGTCATAACGGTTGCCATTGTTGGATATACCAATGTGGGCAAGTCAACACTTCTCAATGCACTTACCGAGGCCGGGGTTCTTGCGGAAAATATGCTTTTTGCAACCCTTGATCCCACGGCAAGAGCATTGGAACTTCCTGACGGAAGAACTGTTATGCTCATTGATACGGTTGGTCTTGTGAGCCGACTTCCGCATAATCTGGTGGAGGCATTCAAGTCCACTTTGGAAGAAGCTATAAATGCTGATTTGATTCTTAATGTATGTGATATTTCTTCCCCCGAGGTGGACGAACAGTTGAAAATAACCGTCGATCTGATTGCGGAACTGGGAGGTTCTGAGATTCCTATGCTGACGGTTGCAAATAAATGCGACGTTCTGGGTGATGAAACTGTTGTGATGGGTGAAAAAACGGTTTTTATTTCGGCAAAAACAGGCTACGGATTTGAAAAACTCCTGAATGCTATTGCAGAAGGACTGACACCGACGGTCAAGCGTCTGAGGTTGTTGATACCATACGCAGAGGCGGGATTGCTCAACCTGATACGTCAGAAGGGAAAGGTTTTTGAGGAAAAGTACGAAGAAGAAGGCATCCTGGCGGATGCGTTGGTGGATATAACAATAGGCGACAAGGTGGAAAAATATATATTGTGATTTTGAAAGGAGCGAAAGCTCCTTTTTTTGTGTTCTATTTGCGGACAAAGCCCCATATATATTAATAAATATTTAAGAAAAGGGGACTTGAGAATGAACACAAGATATACTGAGGTTCTGGAATATCTGCCGGGACATATCAGAAAAATGATGGAAAAAGTTTTTGATGCAGTAGGCGAAAACTTGCAGGAAATCCGTATCAGACAAGGAATGCCCCTGATAGTCATTACATCGAGCGGTAGCTTTTCGGTGTGTGTTGATGGAAGCATTTCTCCGGCAATCGGCGGTGCATATACGGTAACGGATGCGGATGTGCGGTTGATATTTCAGGCGGTTTGTGAAAATTCAGTTTATGCATTTATGGATGAGATTAAACAAGGCTTTGTTACTGTAAAAGGTGGGCATAGAGTGGGTTTTTCCGGACGTGTTGTTACGAATGGAAGGAGAATAGAGAATTTTCGGGAGATAAGCTCAATTAATATTCGTATTGCCCGTGAAGTCATTGGAGCAGCAAACCAAATAATAGACAGCATTCTGACTCCGGGAGGAATTGTGAACACATTGATTGTTTCGCCGCCTATGGGTGGAAAAACCACTGTTCTTCGGGATATTGCCAGACAAATTTCCGACAGAGGAACAAAAACTGCTTTAATTGATGAGCGTGGGGAACTTGCTGCAATGTTCAAGGGCGTCCCCCAAAACGATGTGGGGCTGCAAACTGATGTGATTGAAAATGCACCCAAAAGCGAGGCGGTGATTATGATGCTGAGGACAATGTCGCCTCAGCTTATGGTGACTGATGAGATTTCCACAAAAGAAGATTCGGATGCATTGATGCAATGTTTCGGCACAGGCGTTGCTGTTGTTGCAAGTACACACGGAAGTTCTGCCCGTGAGGTTATGCAACGTGAGAATATAAAACCGCTTCTGGACGGGATTGGTTTCGGACAGATTGTTGTTCTGCAAAAGGAAGGGGTGGGGCTGAATACGAGGATAATTGGAAAGGTCACGGTGACAAAAACTTGATTATGCGACTTGCGGCAAGTGTGACGATTATGGCAGGATGCGGTTTTTTGGGAATTATTTTCGCTTCGGCTTTGAAGAAGAGGGTATGCAGACTTGAGGAGTTTCAAAACGTGATAAAACAGTTGGAATTTGATATAGAGTTTTCTAATATACCCATAGGGGAGTCTTTGAAACGGATTGGCGGAAACCTTGAGGGCTGTATGAAGTCGGTGCTGGAATATATATCCACACAACTTCGGGAGCAACGGTGTGCTGATATGTATTCGGTGTGGAAAAAGGCTCTGGAACGGTTCAGAAGTGAACTGAATCTTACCGACGATGATATAAAGATTATACTTGAGTTTTCGAAAACATTGGGGTGTGGTGATCGCACCAGCGAAAAAAACAATATCAGAGCGGTGCTGATGAGACTGAAGGTTGCTGAAGAAGAAGCCAGAACTCAGGCAACTTCAAATGCAAAAATGTATCGGGGTCTGGGCTTCTTGACGGGTATTTTTATTGTTATTGTTTTGCTTTGAAACTTTGTGGAAATAAAAACACAAAAGAGGAGGATGGTTTGTGGACGGTGTTGATTTGATTTTCAAGGTTGCGGCAATCGGAATTCTGGTTGCTGTCCTGAATCAGCTTCTGGTACGTAGCGGCAGAGAAGACCAGGCTATGATGACAACTCTTGCCGGACTTGTGGTTGTTTTGTTTATGGTGATAGACAAAATCAGTCTTTTGTTTGAAACGATAAAGTCGGTTTTTGATTTGTAGGTGACAGATGGATATATTCAGGATTGTAGGACTGGGTATTGCGGCAACGGTATTAGCTGTTTTTGTGAAAAACTGGCGCAGAGAAATTGCAATTCAGATTTCACTGATAACAGTTGCAATCATATTTTTTGCTGTTTTGCCGCAACTCAGGACGGTGTTTGAAATGTTCAGGGATATTTCGGAAAGAATCGGAATGGATATGAAATACATAACACTTGTAATGAAGGTTATAGGGATTGCATATGTTGTTCAGTTTGGTGCAGAACTTTGCCGTGATGCCGGCGAGTCGGCAATTGCTTCGAAAATTGAATTTGGAGGAAAAGTGATGATTGTTGCAATGTCAGTTCCTGTTCTTTACAACTTTCTGGAAGTGATTGAAAAGGTAATTGGTTTTTCCTGATAATTTCCTGTGAGCGACGTGAGGGTTAATGCAAATGAAAAAATTTTTTTTGATGATTATTGTTTTTCTGCTTATCTGGTGTTGTCGGGCATATGCAGAACCCATTGAAAGGGTTGATGAAGAAGAAATTCTCAGGGAACAAACTGAATTATACGGGACAGAAATTTCAGAAGAAATGGAGAACTTTGAGGGGACGGGAATTCATGAAGTTGTTCCCGGGTTTGATGCGGAAGAATTACTTTCCGGACTGGTGGAAGGCAAAGAAGTCTTTTCGGTGAACTCGGTGATTGATAAGGGGCTTGATATTCTTTTCGGTGAAATGAAAAACACAGTCAGACTTCTTGTTATGATTGTTGCCATTGCGGTTTTCTGTACATATCTGACCAATATCCAAAGTAGTTTTCAGACCAATGAGATGTCCGGCGTGGCGTTTTTTGTTTGCTATCTGGTGATTTCGGGAATTACCGCTGCGGCACTTCTTGAGGTGGTTGATTGCGGAAGAGTTCTTGTGAACAATATCTCGGTTTTTATGAGAATGATGGTGCCTGTTATGCTGGTATCTCTGGCATCAAGCGGAGCACCTGTCTCTGCAACGACTTTTGAATTGGTTATGGTGGGTGTGATTGAAATAACCGAGTGGATTATCGAAGTTTTTTTTATTCCGATGATTATGATGTCTGCGGCACTCAATTTGGTAAATAATTTGTCAAACAGTCTGAATGCCGACAAGCTGGTGCAGTTTATGAATAAGACAATAAAGTGGGGCATAGGCATTGTAATGACGGTTTTTGTGGGGGTTATGAGTCTTCAAAGTATTGTTTCCGGCGGTGCGGATGCACTGACGGTGAAGGTGACAAAGTTTGCAACTTCAAATCTTATTCCTGTGGTTGGAGGCTCCCTTGCTGAGACAGTTGAAACCGTCATAAAGTGCGGTGTTGTCATAAAAAACTCTGTTGGGGTTCTGGGAATAATTGTTGTTGTGCTTATGGCGGCGGTCCCGCTTTTGAAAATTGCGGCGTGCTTGATTATGTTCCGTCTTTGTGCGGCTGTGGTTCAACCGATTTCGGACGAGAAAATAGTGAAGTGCGTATCCGGAGTTTCGGATGCTATTGCAAGCGTGTTGGGACTTGTGACGGCTGTTACGGTTATGTTTGTTATCATACTGACAATTATAATCAAAGTAGCAAGCTGAAGAATGGAGATGAGTCGGAATGAATCTGATTAGGGAGTGGATTGTTCAGATTGCCGGAATAATTATTTTGGGCTCCTTATGCGATATGATTATGCCCGGTGGCGAAATGAAGAAGTACGTAAAGCTTGTGGTGGGACTTCTTCTTGCATTCACTGTGGTGAAACCCATTGTGAATTTTTCCGGAGAGGAATTTCGGGTGGATATTCCTCAAAGTACTCATATGAAAGCAATCGAGATGCAAAAGTCCTTTGATGAGATTCAGCAGAAGGAAGTGTTGAGGCTGTATAAGAGGAATCTTGCCGAAAAAATCAGTATGGAAATTGAAAATGTTGTTGGCTGCGGTTCCGAAGTGGAGGTTGAAGTTTGCGAAAAAACAAATGTCAATTTCGGAAATATTGAGTTTGTGTCGGTTGTATTGGATGTTGATGTGGAGACAAAAAATTATAATACGGTCAAGCAAATTATAGGCGAGAAATTTGGTGTTGATGAGGAAAAAATAGAAGTCAAAGGATGACGGAGGAAGAAAAATGCTTTTTGATTTTTTCAAGGACCGAAAGAAAATAGTAGATGTCAGGGTCGACGGTGAAAAGGGATATGTTGAAAAAAGAACAAAGTGGTTTGTTGTTGCAATAGTTATTGCGATAGGAATTTTGACCTTCGGGGATTTTGGTGGTGAAAAAACGGAGAAGGAGAATGTTGCGAAAACAGACGTGAGCAAAGAGGAACAGAGGTATATGGAAGAGACGGAAAAACGGATTGAAGAAATACTCTCCACCGTTAAGGGGGCAGGGACGGTTAATGTTATGATAGTTTTTGAAGAAAGAACGGAAAAAGTTCTGGCAACCAATCGGTCTGTTGGCAAGGAATCAGAAAAAGCAGACGGCTCGGATTTGGTAAAAACAACCGATGAAACAACGGTGTTGATGTTCGGGTCGGGTTCTGCAGAGCAACCATTTGTAACAAAGGAAAAACTTCCTGTACCCAAAGGGGTGCTTGTTACGGCAACGGGAGCCGAGAATGAAAATGTCAGACTGGAACTTTATGAAGCAGTGAAAGCTCTTTGTGGTATATCCGGGCACAGAATAAAAATTGCACCGGCGGAAAAATAAAAATTTGTCGTCGCAATATAAAAAGCGGCAGAAAGGATGATGGTATGAAAAAGTTTTTAAAGGGAGTAAGGGGAAAACAGGTTCTTGTTGCGGTATTGGCGGTAATGGTAATTGCTTCAGGTGTATATCGGTGGTCATTGGGCAATGGTGGCGAAAGTGTTGCGGTGGTAAACGAGGAATTGCCGGTTGAAGACATAGCTGAAGAAACCGAAGAAACCGGTAGCACAGAACCCAACGAAAGTGATTTTTTTGCGTTGACAAGATACGAAAGAGATTGTGCAAGATCGGAAGCACTGGAAATTCTTGCTGTTGCTGCAGAATTTGAAAATGATAACCGGGAAACATCCATGAAAATTGAAAAACACGCAGAGTGTGCAGAACAGGAAACTTCAATCGAAAATATGGTAAAGTCAAAAGGCTATGAAGACTGTGTTGCCTTTGTGAACGACCAAGGTGTAAGAGTTATTGTGAAGGCAACGGGACTTGATGCCAAGGGTGTTGCAACCATAAAGGATGTGGTGGTGGAGCTGACAGGAGTGAAGCCAACGGCAATAAAAATTTCAAACAGGAACTGAAACAAAAGACCGTCGGGAAAAGCGTCTTCACTTAGGAAAAAGTTAATTTGGTTTATCCCTAAGTGAAGCTGCCTAAATAGGTACGACGGTCTTTTGTGATGAGTCTATTTCAGGAACATACGAATCAGCTTTCCGTTGGATTTTTTGTAAGGTTGGTAGCGCATGGGAAGGTCCATAAAGGTCTTTTTGTCCACAATACTTTTTTTGTGAGAGAAGGTATCAAAGCCCACTTTTCCGTGGTACGCACCCATTCCGCTTTCGCCAACACCGCCAAATCCCATATTGCTTGTGGCAAGATGGATAACAACATCATTTACACATCCGCCGCCAAATGCACATTCAGCGGTTACCTTACGGATTACCTTCTTGTCTGATGAGAAAATGTAAAGTGCAAGAGGTTTATCTTTTGAGTTAACGGTTGAAATCACTTCGTCAATATCTTCATAGGTCAGAATGGGAAGAACCGGACCGAAAATTTCTTCTTGCATAGCAGGGTCATCCCAGGTAACGTTGTTGAGAACGGTGGGTTCGATTTTAAGAGCATCGGAATCGGATTTGCCGCCGACTTCGGTTTTGTTCTTGTCTATCAGCGAAAGAATTCTGTCAAAATGCTTTTTGTTGATAATTTTGCCGTAGCTTTCGTTGGTCAAGGGTGATTCGCCAAACTGAGCTTTTATTTCAGCTTTTAAGCTCTGAACAAGCTGTTCTTTTACGGCTTTGTGGCAAAGGATATAGTCGGGTGCGACGCAGGTCTGTCCGCAGTTCAGGTATTTCCCGAAAACAATTCTTTTTGCGGCAAGCTTTATTTTTGCCGTGCTGTCAACAATACACGGACTTTTGCCGCCAAGCTCAAGGGTGACGGGCGTCAGGTGCGGAGCGGCTTTTTCAAGTACGTGACTGCCGACACCTTTGCTTCCGGTGAAGAATATGTAATCAAATTTCTCGTCCAGAAGGAAGTTGTTTTCCTCTCTGCCACCGGTGACAACTGCAACGTATTCTTCAGGGAAGATGCTGTCGAGAACTTCCTTTATAATTGCACTTGTTGAAGGGGAATAGGCACTGGGTTTCAACACTGCGGTATTTCCTGCGGCAAGTGCATCCACCAGGGGACCTAGTGTGAGAAGAAGAGGATAATTCCACGGGCTCATAATCAGAACCGTTCCGTAGGGTGATGGCTTTACAAAACTTCTGGAGGCAAATTGTGCAAGGGGTGTGCGTACTCGTTTTTCTTTCGCAAAGCTTTTTATGTGTTTTTCCATATAGCTGATTTCGCTGATAACCAGACCGGTTTCGCACATATAGCTTTCAAATGCTGATTTGCCTAAGTCTGATTTTATTGCCCCGGAAATTTTTTCTTCATACTTGTAAAGTGCAGTCTTCAGTTTGCCCAAAGCATTTTTTCGGAAGCTGATTGGCAAGGTTTTGCCTGTGCTGAAAAAGTCGTTTTGTTTCTTGATTATATTTTTGATTTGTTCCTGTGTCATATAATTCACTCCATAACATCATAATAGAATTTTTCCAGTTCCTTCGCCGTGAAAAGTTTCGGAACGGGATAGAGGGGATTTGCTTCTTTTTCGGCATATGCCGAAAGTGTTGGGATATCTTCTATCTTGATTCCGCTTAGTTTTTCGGGGATTTCCATACTTTTGTTCATATCACGAATCATCTGAATGAAATCTTTTGCGGCGTCTTCTGCAGAAGTTGATGCATCAGCGATTCCTGCGGCGATGGCAAGGTTTTTCAGCTTTTTGTGAGCAGCTTTGCCGTATTCTTCCAGAATGTGTGGAAGAAGAACGGCATTTGCCAGCCCATGAGGAATGTGATATTGACCGCCTAAAGTATGTGCCACAGCATGACAGTAACCAACATACGATTTTGAAAAGGCACGACCTGCCATATGGGATGCGTAAAGCATATTACGCCGTGCTTTAATATTTTCGGTGTGGTCATAGGCTTCCTTTAAGTATGTTGAAATCAAACCTGTTGCTTCCAATGCATCCTTTTGGGTGGACTTGACAGTTGAACCTCCGATATATGCTTCAAAGGCGTGCGTGAGAGCATCCATACCGGTGGTTGAAACTAGATGCTTAGGCAGGGTTTTGGTAACTTCAGGGTCAAGAACCGCAACATCGGGGATGAGCGGAAAGTCGTTGATTGTGAATTTGTAGTTTTTTTCGCTGTCGGTGATTACACTTGTTACTGTCGTTTCGCTTCCGGTTCCGGCAGTTGTGGGAATTGCAATTAAGAAAGGCGTTTTTTTGCGTATTTTGAGAATCCCTTTCATTTTTTGAAGTGGTTTGTTGGGTTTTGCAATTCTTGCACCGACTGCTTTTGCACAATCCATAGGAGAACCTCCACCAAACCCGATGATTGCCCGACACTTGTTGGTTTTGTAGAGCTGTGCCGCATTTTCAACGTTGTGAACTGTTGGATTTTGTACGGTTTCAGCATAAATGGATACGTTTATTTCAGCCCTTTCCATAGAACTGATTAGTTGTTCAAACGTCCCGATTTTTTTGACCTGTTTGTCGGTTACTATCAGAACATTGTCATACTGTTTTTCTTTCAACAGATTTGCAATGTCCGCAACGGACTCCAGGATCTTTGGATTCCGATATGGGAGGATGGGAATTGCCAATTTAAAAATAGTCTGAAATGTCCGACAGTATATTTTTTTAAATATGTTCATAAGGTTTCTCCATTTCGTTGTGAAAATTTATCAGATTTGTTATGATTTTTTCAAAGGTTTCATAAAATATCCGACGTTCATTCTCGCTGAGCCCTTGGTTGCACTTTTCGATTACATCGTTTATTGCATCAATAATCCGGTCGTATATGGCAATGCCTTTGGTGGTTATCGTATATCGGATGCGGTATTTTTTTGACAGGTCTTTGGCGTTTGCGGAAATATATTCCTTTTCTTTGAGAACGTTGAGTGCCTTTGAAATGCCGCTTTTGTCTTCGTTGCAAAGGTCGACCAGTTCGCCTGCTGAGAGTCCGTCGGTGGTTCTTCCAATGAAGAAAAGACACATAACGTGCGACGCCTTTAATCCGAATTCGCTCATTTCGTGGGCTTTTATTTTGATTATATATTTGTATGCCAAAGATATGTTTGCTGTAAATTTTTCAAATCTGGGTATCATTTTTGTTATCCTTTCTTAAATTGTTGATGGGTCAACGATTTAAGTATACAATAACTTTGTTGAGTTGTCAACAAAAACGACAAATAAAGTAAAAAAACCGTAGATTCCTTCAGAATCTACGGTTTTTGGAGCTACCTAGCAGAGTCGAACTGCCGACCTCATCCTTACCAAGGATGCGCTCTACCTACTGAGCTAAGGCAGCATATGGCGATCCGGATGGGGCTCGAACCCACGACCTCCAGCGTGACAGGCTGGCATTCTAACCAACTGAACTACCGGACCATATCTTAGCCACTAAAAGATAATAACATAAATGGGGTGAAAAGTCAAGAAAAATTTTTAATATTTCTGAATTAAAAATTCAATATATCTATTTGCAAAAACAGGAAAATGTGGTATACTGACTATATACTATGTTTGTTTATGCGGGGGATGAGAAAAATGGACGTTTTCACAGTTAAACTAAGCAAGATTATAAAAGAATTCAAGCTGGAGGAAGTATTTGTGCCTAATCCGGATGTTTTGATTGAAACAACGGATATAAACCGACCGGGATTGCAGCTTGCGGGATTTTTTGATTATTTCGACCCGAAACGGATTCAGGTTATAGGTATGGTCGAAAACACATACCTCACAGCTCTGTCTTCTGAGGAACGTTATGAAAGAGTGGAAGAACTCCTATCGCAGGAAATTCCGGTTCTTGTCTTTACCAGAGATATTGAGATTTGTCCTGAAGTTCTTGAGATTGCAGAAAAACATAAAAGGAATATTCTGAAAACATCTTTGGGAACCTCCAGCTTTATGAGTGCACTGATTTCTTTTCTGAATGTTGAGCTTGCACCGAGAATCACCCGCCACGGTGTTTTGGTTGAGGTATACGGTGAGGGTATCCTTATTCTGGGCGAAAGCGGAATTGGCAAGAGTGAAGCCGCTGTTGAACTTATGAAGAGAGGTCACCGACTTGTGGCTGATGATGCGGTGGAAATCAGAAGGGTTTCATCCAAAACACTGGTGGGCAGTTCGCCGGAAATAATCAGACATTTTATTGAAATGCGCGGTATCGGAATTATTGACGTAAAGAAAATTTTTGGTATGGGTGCCGTAAAGGACACCGAAAAGATTGATCTTGTTATTCAGCTTGAGGCATGGCAGAAGGGCAAGCAGTATGACCGCTTGGGTCTGGTGGATAATTATATTGAAATTCTCGGCAACAATGTACCATCTTTGACAATTCCTATTCGTCCCGGACGTAACCTTGCTGTTATATTTGAAATTGCGGCAATGAACAACCGTCAGCGGCGTATGGGATACAATGCAGCAGAGGAACTGAACAACAGACTTATTGAACAGATGAGCGAAGAGGAATAGAAGGACAGTATAAATGAAAAACCGGTTATGAATTTAAATGCTGAAAGATTCATAAAATATTTATCAGAAAAGAAAAACAGAGTTTTTTGTTTTTAGTATAGAGAAAGGCAAATGTGAATATGCGAGATATTTTTGAAAGTATTCTTGGATGCGAAAATGTTCTTGAAAATGAACCTCTTTGCAACCACACAACATTCAAAATAGGAGGACCGGCACGATGGTTCCTGATGCCCGAAACAGAGGAACAACTCCGTGATACACTGAAAGCTGTTGTGGAGGCAGAAATTCCATATTTTGTGTTGGGTAACGGCTCAAATCTGTTGGTAGGAGACAAGGGCTTTTGCGGTGCGGTGATTTGTACTTGCCGAAAAATGGAGAAGATTGAAGTACGGGAAGATGAAATTTATGCAGAAGCCGGAGCAATTTTGTCACGTGTTTCCAATGCGGCTCTTGAAGCTGGATTGGCAGGCATTGAGTTTGCTTCCGGCATACCGGGCAGTATAGGCGGAGCGGTTTTTATGAATGCAGGTGCCTATGAGCACGAAATGAAAGAAGTTATCACTTCAGTCAGATATATGGATATGTCGGGCAATGTTTTTGAGGTATCTTGTGAGGAATGTGGTTTTGACTACAGAACCAGTATGTTCACTTCGGGCGATTATGTTATTCTTGGTTGTAAATTGAAACTGAAAAAGGATAACATTGACGAAATAAAAGCGAGAATCGCAGACTATACCCAAAGACGTGTATCGAAACAGCCTCTCAATAAACCCAGTGCAGGAAGCACTTTTAAAAGACCGGTCGGTCATTTTGCCGGAGGGCTCATTGAACAGGCAAAGCTCAAAGGATATTCAATCGGAGGAGCCCAGGTTTCGGAAAAGCACGCAGGCTTTATAATAAACAAAGGTGGGGCAACGGCAAAGGATGTTCTTGATTTGATTGAATACGTAAAGAAAACGGTTTTTGAAAAATTCGGGGTTGAACTGGAACCCGAAGTTAAGATGATTGGTGAGTTTTAGAAAGAAAAATTGCGGTGGAAGGGGGAGACCCGAATTGAAGTCTTTTTCACAAAAAACAAAAGAATATTTGTGCAAACAGGAATTGGGTGAACCTTGTTGCTGTGAAGCCGAAATGATGGGAATTCTTATGTTTGCCGGCAGATTCAAAGGAATTGACGTGAGAGTATCGCTGGAGAACCGTGAGACGGTGGAACGATTCTGTGCCCTTGCAAAAAAGTGTCTTGCGGTTTCTGTTGATGTTCAGAGCTCAAAAAACAGTTTTTTCTGCACACTTACCGACAGAAGATTTATACAAAAAATAATGGAATATGAATCTGCGAAGAATGGCATAACCGAGAATATTATCAACAATGAATGTTGCAGAGATGCATATTTGCGAGGTGCGTTTTTGGGCGGCGGAACGGTTGTGGATCCCAACAAGAATTATAATATGGAATTTGCGACACCAAGCAAAAAAATTCACGACGGATTCAAAAAGCTACTTGATTTTATGGGACTGCCGCTAAGGACGGTTGAAAAGAAAAACAGCTATGTTTTGTATACCAAAAACAGTGATATTATCTGCGATGCCTTGGCACATATGGGTGCGTTCAGTTCTCAGATGGAAGTTTTGAATGTTAAAATCGAACGTGAAGTCCGTAACGATATAACCAGGACATCAAACGGAGAGACTGCCAATATGGATAAAGTTATAACAGCGGCAATCCGACAGATAAGAGCAATTGAAAAAATTGATGAAAAAATCGGATTGGATAATCTTGATGATGAGCTGCGGGCGGTTGCAGAATTGAGGCGTGACAACAAGGATCTGAGCCTTGAGCAGTTGGGAAAGAAGCTTGTTCCGCCTCTTTCCAAATCAGGGGTGAACCACAGATTAAAAAGAATTATTGATATGGCGGAAGATTTGTGAATTTTCTGCTGACAAAGATTTTTGAAAGGCGGTGATTATGTGGCTTTCGCACATTTACATACGCATACGGCATACAGCTTGCTGGATGGTGAAGGAACAGTAAAAAAAATACTTGACAGAGCAAAAGAAGTGGGACAAACTTCAATGGCGATAACCGACCACGGTTGTATGTTTGGAGTCATTGAGTTCTATGAATATGCCAAAAGCATAGGAATAAAGCCGGTTCTGGGATGTGAGGTTTATGTTGCCGCACGGAGCAGACACGACAAGATTCATGAGCTTGATTCAAAAAGCTCGCATCTTATATTGCTTGCAAAGAATAATCAGGGATACAAAAACCTTATGAATATTGTATCCATCGGATACGTTGAAGGTTTTTACTATAAGCCAAGAATTGATATGGAAGTCCTTCGCCGGAACAGTGAAGGAATTATCGCACTCAGTGCCTGTATGCTTGGTGTTCTGTCAAAAAAAATACTGAATAAGGACTATGAAAGTGCAAAACAGTCTGCACTTGAGTTTATAGATATTTTCGGTAAAGAAAATTATTTTATTGAAATTCAGGATCACGGAATATTTGAACAGAAAATGCTTAACCGTGAGCTTATTAGACTTGCCCGTGAACTTGACCTGGGGATTGTGGCGACAAATGATATTCATTATGCAAAGCGTGACGATGCTGAATATCAGGATATTTTGATGTGTATTCAGATGGGAAAAACCGTGAATTCGGAAGATAGAATGAAGATGTCAACATCCGAAATGTTTGTCAAATCCGAGGCAGAAATGCAGGAGCTGTTCGGGTATATTCCGGAGGCAATTGAAAATTCACAAAAAATTGCCGATATGTGTCAGGTGGATATTGAATTCGGAAAGTTACATCTTCCCAAGTTCGATTTGCCTGAGGGTTACACTTCACCGCAGTATTTGCGTGAATTGTGTGAGCGGGGCTTTGAACGGCGTTACCCGGGAGCTGAGCTGGAACTTCGTGAAAGGCTTGAATATGAACTGAAGACCATTGAATCTATGGGGTATGTGGATTATTTTCTTATTGTGTGGGACTTTATCCATTTTGCCAGAAAGAATGGAATTATGGTTGGACCCGGCAGAGGAAGTGCCGCAGGCAGCATTGTTTCCTACTGTCTGGAAATTACCAATATTGATCCGATAAAATATGAGCTGATTTTTGAACGTTTTCTGAATCCGGAACGAGTTACAATGCCGGATATTGATATTGACTTTTGCTATGAGCGTCGCGGTGAGGTTATTGATTACGTTAATCAAAAATACGGAAGCGACAAGGTGGCACAGATTGTGACCTTCGGAACAATGGCGGCAAAGCTGTCAATTCGTGACACGGGACGAGCACTTGATATGCCTCTTGGGTTTGTGGATAGTGTTGCAAAGCAGATTCCAAATGAATTGAATATGACCATTGAACGTGCTCTTGAGGAAAACAAACAGCTAAAGGGTATGTATGATGCTGACCCTCAGGTGAAACGCCTTATTGATGTATCTTCGGAATTTGAAGGACTTCCGAGACACACATCAACCCATGCGGCAGGTGTTGTTATAACACGTGAGCCTGTGCAGACGTATGTTCCTCTGTCAAGAAATGATGATGTTATCACAACTCAGTTCACAATGACAACAATTGAACGTCTTGGACTTTTGAAGATGGACTTTTTGGGTCTCAGAACCCTGACTGTTATTCGTGATGCTGTTAATAATATAAAACTGATGCACGGCATAGATATAAATATGGATGAAGTTGATATGTCAGACCCTGAAACATATAATATGATTTCAAGGGGCGAGACGGATGGCGTTTTTCAGCTTGAAAGCGGCGGTATGAGGGAGTTTATGAAGGAATTGAGGCCAAACTCCATTGAAGATATAATTGCCGGAATATCACTTTACAGACCGGGACCGATGGATTCCATTCCTCAGTATATTGCGAACAAAAACAGCGGGAAAATAAGCTATAAGCATCCGCTTCTTGAGCCTATTCTCAATGTAACTTACGGTTGTATTGTTTATCAGGAACAGGTAATGCAGATTGTCCGTGAACTTGGCGGATATTCTCTGGGACGTGCTGACCTGGTGCGTCGTGCTATGTCAAAAAAGAAAACAGATGTGATGGAGCAGGAACGCAAGAACTTTGTTTACGGTGTAAAAAATGACAAAGGTGAAGTTGAGGTTGAAGGTGCAATAAGTCGTGGAATTGACGAAAAAACAGCGGTTTCAATTTTTGATGAAATGATGGACTTTGCAAAATATGCGTTCAACAAGTCTCATGCAGCGGCATATGCGTTTGTGTCTTATCAGACGGCGTGGCTCAAGTGCCATTATCCCACAGAGTTTTATGCCGCTTTGATGACCAGTGTTCTGGGTAATTCAACGAAGATTACAAAACACATAAATGAAGCAAAAAAGCTTGGAATAAGAATTCTTCCTCCGGATGTAAACAAAAGCTATACCAGCTTTGTCCCTGACGGAAAGAATATCCGATTCGGACTTGCGGCTATCAAAAATGTTGGCTCTGCTTTCATTGACGATATGACGAAGGAAAGGAACGATAACGGTGCTTTTGCGTCATTCAGAGATTTTTGCAAGAGAATGGCGGACAAAAAGCTGAATAAACGTCTTGTTGAATCAATGATTAAAGGCGGTGCTTTTGACAGCCTGAATCTTAACCGTTCTGTTTTGCTCAGCGTTCACGAAAGTGTGATTGATTCCGCTGTCCGTGAACAAAGGAATTCGGTTTCAGGACAGCTTGACTTTTTTGGAATGTTTGATGAGGAATCTTCGGTTATAGAGGACGATTTTCCGAATATTCCGGAACTTCCTCAAAAGGAACTTCTTAATGCCGAAAAGGAATATATGGGTGTTTATGTTTCAGGACATCCACTTGATGGACTTGAAACGGTTATTATCAATAATTCAAGCACTAATGTTTTGGAAATATCTGAAAACGATGGGAATAAGTTCGAAACGGATTCAAAGGTGAAGCTTGCCGGTATGGTATCGAAGCGAAAGGAGCAGCTGACAAAACGTGGTGAGCTTATGCTTTACATTACCTTTGAAGACCTTACCGGTGAAATTGAGGTTCTTGTTTTCCCATCGCAGGTGAAACGTTTTGACGGTATTTTGCAGGAAGAGAATTTCTGTGTTCTCAGCGGAAATTTAGACATTCAGGATGACAAACCTCCCAAGGTTCGGCTTGAAGGTGTTGAAATCCTTGAAACAACAGTTCTTGATTTCAAAAAACTGTACCTGAAGCTGAATTCAACAGATAAAGAGAAATTGGACAAAGTAAAGGCTGTTCTTCGTGGCGGAGGAGGTTTGGTTCCTGTTTTAATTTACTTTGAAGACACAAAAGAAACACTTCAGGCACCAAAGTCTCTTTGGCTTAAAAATGACAAATGTCTCGAAGCTTTGGAAAATATTCTCGGGGCTGATTCGGTCAAAAAAGTGAAATAAAGGAGGCAAAGCTTCTTGACTGATTTTATAATAAAAAAAGTGTCAAAAGGGGAAAATCCGTCCACTCCGGGGGTGCGGACAAAGATTTGTCTGATTGCAGGCGGGTTGGGGATTGTGTGCAACCTTGTGCTTTTTGTACTTAAACTGGTTATTGGAACAATGATGAACAGTATAGCGGTTGTTTCGGATGCTTTCAACAATTTGTCGGATATGGGTTCGTCCCTTGTGACCATAATAGGGGCGAAGCTCAGTCGGAAAAAGCCTGACAAGGAACATCCATTCGGTCACGGACGAATTGAGTATATTTCGTCGCTGATTGTTGCGTTTATAATTCTTTTGGTGGGAGTTGAACTGCTTCAGTCTTCGGTGAAAAAAATTTTTAATCCCGAAAGTGTGGTTATGGCACCGTGGCTGTTGACATTCCTTGCTTGCACCTTGCCCATAAAGTTCTGGATGTATCTTTATAACAGAAAAATGGGAAAAGCCATAAATTCGTCTGTTTTGTTGGCAACTGCAAAGGATAATCTGAATGATGTATTTGCAACTTCTGCGGTTATACTGACGGCTGTGGTTGGAAAATTTGTTGATTTTCCTGCACTTGACGGTATTGTGGGAACCTTGGTTTCACTTCTGATAATTTATGCAGGATTTGGAATAACGATGGATACTATCGGTCTCTTGCTTGGAACCATGCCTGATGCCGAAACCTCTGAAAAAATCCGGCAAATGGTTATGGAAGCGGAGGGTGTGGTCGGTGTTCACGACTTGATTGTTCATGATTACGGACCCGGTAGAGTGCTTGCATCTATTCACGCCGAAGTCCCGGATAACTGCAATATTGTTGAGATTCACGAGGTTATTGATGCTCTTGAACATAAAATCAGCAACGAGCTTGGAATTCATATTGTAATTCATATGGACCCCATTTCCGTGAACTGTGAGTACACGTCAAAAACCAAGGCTGAAGTTCAAAAAATCGTTAAAGAGATTGATGAAAGAATGAATATACACGATTTCAGAGTTGTTGATGGAAATAAGAACATAAACCTGATTTTTGACATTGAAGTACCTGCTGATTATGTGGGAAAGCAGGCATTGAAAGAGGAAATAGAACTTCGATTGGAAAAACTTGACCCAAGGTTCAATGCTGTTATTGATATTGACATAATATACGGTTGATAAAAATAAACAAAAATCTGTTATTTTTTATGCAAAATACTTGCAAAATTGCCAAAAGTGTTGTATAATTATTGTAAGAAAACAAATGGTGTTTTCTGATATATATTCGGAACGGAGGCAGGAAGTATGAAGTATAATGTTATTTGCAGAAAAGTTGAATTGTCGGACAGCAGAAAAGAAAAACTGATGAGCAAAGTGAAAAAGCTTGACAAGTTTTTTGAAGAAGATTTGGAATGCAAAATTCTGATTGCTGAACAAAAGAACGAAATTTCAATGGAAATTACATTTGTTAACAAGGGTTTTGTTTTCAGAGCAGAGGCG
Organism: Clostridia bacterium; assembly: GCA_045579055.1. Classification (GTDB taxonomy): domain Bacteria; phylum Bacillota; class Clostridia; order Monoglobales; family Monoglobaceae; genus SIG440. The sequence goes on along the minus strand of JAZNLK010000042.1, from coordinate 5,379 downwards.
AGAAACAAAGACCTGATTGTTGCAGCTGATTTATGTCTTGCCAAGCTTGACCGTCAGATCAGAAAGAACAAAACACGGCTTGCAAAGCATCTGAGACAGCCGGGTATTGAGGAATATGTTCCGGTTGTTGATGATTTTGAAGGTGTTGATGAGGAGAAGGAATTCAACATAATAAAGAAGAAGAAAGTTGATTCAAAGCCTATGTCTGCAGAAGAAGCTATTCTTCAAATGAATATGCTGGATCACGATTTTTATATTTTCCGTCAGTCGGGCACCAATGCTTTGAATATTGTGTATAAGAGAAAAGACGGAGACTACGGTTTGATAGAGGTTGAATAGTTTGTATATCTGAATCCGCAAGGTAATGCCTTGCGGATTTTTCTTTTTATGTTTGGTGACAGATATTATTTGTTTTCTAACACAAAACGGCGGTTCTGACATAATATAAAGTATGGTCATTGCTGTTTTAACGACAATGAATTAATACTTTATTTATGGAGGAGCAAGAAATGAATATCTCCAATGAAACAAGAAGTATATTATTTGTCGGAGGGGACCTTCGACAAATAAGGGCAATAAATAATATGTCAGGAAAAGGTGTTGATGTATCAGTTCTGGGATTTGATGATGAAAGTGCAAACAGATTTTCGGAAAATGTGCAGATGCTGAACGATTTTTCTGAAATAAACGATGTATACAGTGCTGTTGTTTTGCCTCTTCCGTATACTGCAGACGGGAAAACGGTTAACACGCCTCTTAGCAAACAAAAAATTACTCTTCAGGAGGTCTTTGCAAGTATTTCAACAAAAAACAGAATTCTGGCAGGTCGTTGTGACCACAAAATAAAATCTATGGCTGAAAGCCACAGAATAATGATTGTTGACTATCTTTGTCGTGAAGAGCTTGCTATGCTTAACGCAATTCCGACAGCTGAAGGTGCAATTCAGATTGCCATGGAAGAAACTCCGTTCACACTTCATTCGTCACGTTGTCTTGTTGTGGGGAACGGTCGGATTGGTAAGATTCTTGCAAAAATGCTTCATGGAATCGGGGCAAAAGTGACGGTTGCGGCACGAAAAAAAGTTGACATTGCATATGGTTTTGCAATGGGCTATGAGACAGTCAACACCAATGCACTGGGCGAAGGGATTGACGGTTATGACATTGTTTTCAATACTGCTCCCAGCTTGATTATAGACCACTATCTTTTATCGAAAATGAAGAAGGAAGTTTTGATTATTGACCTTGCATCAAAACCCGGTGGAGTTGATTTTGATGAAGCCAGACGAAAAGGTATAAAAGTAATCTGGGCACTTTCTTTGCCGGGAAAAGTGGCGGCGGATACAGCCGGAGATATAATCTGCAATACAATTCTGAATATTCTTGATGAAATGGAGGTGAGTGAATGAAGCTTGAAGGAAAGTCGGTGGGATTTGCCCTGACCGGTTCGTTCTGTACTTTTGCAAAGGTTTTTCCGCAAGTGGAGGTATTGGTTGCAGAAGGTGCACAGGTGGTTCCCATTATGTCCGGAATAAGCTATAACACAGATACCAGATTCGGCAAGGCTGAAGAACATAGAAAAAGATTTACTGAAATCACGGGCCGAGAGATAATTTCAACCGTATCGGAAGCGGAGCCCATAGGACCCAAAAAACTTCTTGACATTTTGCTAATCGCACCTTGCACTGGGAATACATTGGCGAAAATTGCCACGGGAATTGCGGATACATCGGTTACAATGGCAGTGAAGTCCCATTTGCGAAACAAAAGACCGGTAGTGATTGCACCGTCCACAAATGACGGTTTGGGTAACAATGCGAAAAACATCGGATATCTTTCAAATATGAAAAATATTTTTATTGTTCCATACGGTCAGGACGACTGTGTTGACAAAGAAAATTCGTTGATTTCGGATATGGAACTGATTTTACCCACGCTTGAGCTTGCTCTTGAAGGAAAACAGTTTCAACCGATATTAAAAATGCCTAAATAGGAGTTAAAGAAGTATTGTATTTTAAGCAATACTTCTTTTTTTTTAACATAAATAAAAAAAATATTGAATGATTGCAAAAAAAGTGTTATAATGCACGTAGTATGAAAAGATGCGATGTTCGCACACATCATAATCGAATTTGCGGACAGAAAGGTTAATGATATAATGAGTATAAGAATTGGAATTTTCGGTTACGGCAACCTTGGACGCGGCGTCGAAAGTGCAATCCGACAGAACCCTGATATGGAGCTTGTTGGTGTTTTTACAAGACGTGACCCATCAAGTGTTGAAATAAGAACAGAAGGTGTTGGGGTTTTTCATGCGGACGAGCTTGAGAAAATGACCGATAAGATTGATGTGCTGATTCTTTGTGGAGGAAGTGCAACAGATCTGCCGGTTCAGACTCCCGCTATGGTAAAGCTTTTCAATGTTGTTGACAGCTTTGATACCCATGCGAAGATTCCCGAACATTTTGCAAATGTTGATATTGCGGCAAAAGAATCGGGAAAGATCGGAATAATTTCGGTTGGCTGGGATCCGGGAATGTTTTCGCTCAACAGAATGTACGCAGGTGCTGTTCTTCCTGACGGAAAGGATTATACATTCTGGGGCAAAGGCGTAAGCCAGGGTCATTCAGATGCTATTCGACGCATTGACGGTGTTGCTGATGCGAAGCAGTACACAATTCCTGTTGATGAGGCACTTGAAGCGGTGCGAAGCGGTTCCAACCCTGAGCTTTCAACTCGTCAGAAGCATACGAGAGAATGTTTTGTGGTGACTGAAGACGAGGCGGACAAGGCAAAGATTGAGAATGAAATCAAGACTATGCCTAACTATTTTGCGGATTATGATACCACGGTTCACTTCATAACACAAGAAGAACTTGACCGTGACCACAAGGGAATTCCTCATGGGGGATTTGTTATTCGTAGCGGAAAAACCGGATTTAACGGTGAACATAAGAATATCATTGAATACAGCCTCAAACTGGATTCTAATCCGGAGTTTACAGCATCTGTGATTGTGGCATATGCAAGAGCTGCGTACAAGCTTAACAAAATGGGTGAATGCGGTTGCAAGACCGTTCTGGATATTGCACCGACAATGATTAGTGCAAAGGATCCGGCAGATTTACGCAAGGAATTACTGTAAGTTTTTATATAAAGGGAGAGAGTTTTATCGTGAAAAATATTGCAGGTGGTATTTATCCAACAATGATTACACCGTATAAAAACGGTGAGATTGATTATGATATGGTAAAGATGATGGTTGACTGGTATATCGAAAAGGGTTGTCATGGCATTTTTGCTGTTTGTCAGTCCAGCGAAATGGTATATCTCAGTCTCAAGGAGAGAGTAAAACTGGCTGAAACAATTGTTAACCACAACAACGGAAGAATCAATATTGTTGCTTCGGGTCATTGTGCTGACTCAATTGAAACTCAGGCAGATGAAATGAATGAGATTTCAAAAACGGGAATTGATGCGTTTGTTCTTGTGAGCAACCGCTTTGACCTCCACAATGATGGTGACGATGTGTGGACGGAGAACGCTGAAAGATTCCTTGATAGAGCAAATAAAGATATCCCTTTGGGTGTTTATGAATGTCCCATGCCATACAAGAGACTTCTCAGCGAGAAGAACATTGAATGGATAAAGGGTACAGGAAGATTTAAGTTCATAAAGGATACTTGCTGTGATCCCGATTTGCTTACGGCTCGTGGAAAACAGCTTGAAGACACAGGGGTTATGTTGTTTAATGCCAACGGTCAGACCTTCTATCATTCAATGCTTAATGGCGGTTCGGGTTATTCGGGCATAATGGCAAACTTTCATCCAGAGCTTTATGTATGGCTTTATGAAAACTACAAGACACAGCCCGAGAAGGCAGAAAAGCTTTCGAATCTCATCAGTATGATGGCGTTTACTGAAAATCCTGCATATCCCAATACTGCAAAGTATAGTTTCAACCTTGCAGGTCTTGAAATGGAACTTTATTCCAGAAGCTCTGACCCCAAGAGATTGAACGAATATCAGAAGTATATTGTAAAGCAGATGTATGATCTTGCAACAGATATTGCCAAGGAGTATAAATAGGAATATGAAAAAACTACTTTGTTTCGGGTCTCTGAACATTGATTATACATATGCGGTGAAAGACTTCGTTTCTGCTGGCGAAACCATCAAGTCATCAAGCCTTCAGCGAAATATTGGCGGAAAAGGTCTGAATCAGGCGGTTGCTTGTGCAAAAGCCGGCGGCACGATTTACCAGGCGGGCAAAATCGGCAAGGATGGTCTTTTTCTGAAGGATTACCTTGATAAAAACGGTGTCAACACCGAATTTATTAACATCGGAGACACTCCTACCGGACACGCCATTATTCAGGTGAACGAAAAGGGCGGCAATTGCATTATTATTCACGGCGGTTCAAATGTTGAAATAACAACCGAGTATGTGAATGAGGTTTTGGGAAATTTTGAAGCTGATGATGTTATCCTTCTTCAAAACGAGATTAACAATCTTGCATATATTGTCAAAGCCGCAAAAGAAAAGGGGATGACGGTGGTGCTCAACCCTTCGCCTGTTGAAGGGCTTGAATTACCGTTTGAACTGGTAGATTATTTCATTCTCAATGAGCACGAAGCGGAAGCGTTGTTTGGTGAAAGTGACATTGAAAGAGTTGTTTTAAAAATGCGTGAAGCATATCCTTTGGCAAAGTTTGTTATGACTTTGGGAGCAGAAGGCTCGGTATATATTGATGCCGAACAGACAATAAAGATTTCTGCTGTACGTGTTCAGGCTGTTGATACCACTGCCGCAGGAGATACCTTTACGGGTTATTTTCTGACCGCAGTAATGCGTGGGGAAAGCCCCAAGTCAGCAATGGATATTGCCTCAAAGGCGGCGTCAATTACGGTATCCCGAAAGGGTGCCGCTGAGTCGATTCCAATATATACGGAGATTTAATCGAAAGCACCAAAACAAAGACTTGTTTTGGTCCTTTTTGCGAAAATTTTCGGGTTATGTCTATTGACAAATATCGGCCGTGATTGTATAATTGAATGGTGACAAATGATAAATGCGGAGATCCGCAGCAGAAAGGATGTTTTTACAATGAGAAATCTTGATAAGTATAAGGGTGTTATTCCTGCATTTTATGCTTGCTATGACAGCCAGGGAAATGTATCCGTGGAAGGAACAAAGAAGCTTGTTGAATTCCTTATTGAAAAAGGTGTCAAAGGACTTTATGTAGGCGGTTCATCAGGTGAATGCATTTATCACAGCATTCAGGACAGAAAGGAAACCCTTGAAGCTGTTATGGAGGTTGCCAAGGGCAGAATAGCCATCATCGCACACGTTGCCTGCAACAACACAAAGGACAGCTG
>JAZNLK010000041.1:0-6226 GCA_045579055.1 Clostridia bacterium | reverse complement strand
GCGGCGCTTATGACAAGAGGTATGACAGAAATTGCTCGTCTTGGTGTGAAAATGGGAGCAAAAATGGAAACATTTTTCGGACTTTCTGGAATGGGAGACCTTATTGTTACATGCACAAGCATGCATTCAAGAAACCGTCGTGCCGGAATTCTTATCGGTCAAGGTATGTCGGTTGACGAGGCACAGAAAACCGTAAATATGGTTGTTGAAGGCGTGCGAAGCTGTAAAGCTGCAAAAGAGCTTGCTGACAGAAAAGGCGTTGAAATGCCCATAATTTCCGAGGCTTATAATGTATTGTTCAACGGTCAGGCACCTGCTGAGGCAATAACAAACCTTATGGGCAGGAAAAAGAAAAATGAATCTGAATCCGACTTCTTGCATACTATATAGAAATTTATCAACAAGAAAGGCTGTGTAACTTGCAATGGATATAAATGTATTAACCGAGTATTTCAAAAAAGCAACCGAAATTCTCCCCAAAGGAGCATTTCTCACCACAAAAGACAGTGACAAAGTAAATACAATGACGATTGGCTGGGGTTCTTTCGGTTTTGAATGGGGTATTCCTGTCGCAGAAGTTATGATAAGAGAAAGTCGCTTTTCAAAAATTGCGGCTGACAAGAATCTTGAGTTTACTCTCACATTTCCTTATGATGATTCAATGAAATCTGCTCTTGCATACTGCGGAAGCAAAAGCGGCAGAGATGTAGACAAAATCAAAGAATGTAATCTTGAAGTAAAAGCTGCAAAAAAAATTGACACTCCGGTCATTGCATGCAAAGGTCTTGTTTTTGAGTGCAAGGTCATCACAAGAGCAGAAATGACAACTCCGCTTACCTCTTCCGCCATTCTCGAAAAATGGTACAAAAACGGTGATTTGCACACATTCTATTACGCTTCAATTGAAGCTTGCTATGAGATTTAACTGACTATAATAATTTGAAGCCCCTTTGTGTTTAGCTCGGAACATTCTGTCATCGTGAGCGAAATTCAAGGGGTTTTCTCATCTTGTCCTTTCTGTTCGTTTTAATTTGTTATACTTGAATTAATAAAACAATTAAAACGGAGGTAAAAATGAACGGACAAAAACAATTGAACGAAATTGCCGAATATTTCAGTATGGTTTACGGACGTCAGTTCAATCCAAAGGTAAGCAAAAGTACAAAGTGGAAAAAATGGTATGCATTTATCACACCCCAAACCTGCACTCCATGCATGGACAAAAATGGAACATTATTTAATGAGGAACATCCTCTTGATGAAACACCGCCACTACATGAGCATTGCAGATGCTATCTTAATGTAGCTATGGCAATCACCGCAGGAACAGCAACAATTGATGGTCTCCGCGGTGCGGATTACTACTTGAAAATGTGTGGAAGGTTGCCGGAAAATTATATAACAAAAGATGAAGCAGCAGAAAAAGGGTGGGTTAATTATAAAGGGAATTTGCATGAGGTAGCACCAAATTATTTAATTAATGGGGAAGTTTTTTATAACACAAAAAAGAAATTGCCACAAAAGCATGGTAGAATATGGTACGAAGCGGATGTGAACTATATACGGGGATATCGAAATAAGCATCGAATTATATATTCAAATGACGGATTATTGTTTATCACTTACGATCACTATAAAACATTTTATGAAATTACTCTGGAGGATTAAATATGAATTTATACAAAATTAACTATGATAACGTAAAACACGTCACCGAATTATACTCATCAATTTATTCAACCCTCGATCTTCCAAAATATGTCAAAGAAGATTTTGGTGAAAACCCCGATGCACTTTGGGATGTCCTTACAGGATTTATTTCCGGACAAGCTGACTTTAAATTTTATGGCGTAAATAAAGTGTCTAAACACTTAAGTGCTGAATTTTACGATTTTATCCTTCCTGTTTTTAATAGGACACAACAGTGGTATTCCAAGTTTAATGTGAATTTTTCTGTAACGATTGTTGATTAAAAAGTTGTGAATATATTTACTTTTAAAAATTAATATGATATAAAAGCTTAATGAAAAAGAGGGGCTATGAAAAAGTTTATCATGACTATGTTTATATGCCAAATTACACTTGAAATAAAAAATTTTTTTTTGCGAAATTTAAATGACTATATAATAACAAGCCCCTTTGTGTTTAGCTCAGAACATTCAGTCATCGTGAGCAAAATTCAAGGGGTTTTTCTCATCTTGTCCTTTCTGTCCGTTATAATTTGTTATACTTGAATTAATAAAACTATTAAAACGGAGGTAAAAATGGACGGACAAAATCAATTGAACGAAATTGCCGAATATTTCAGTATGGTTTACGGTCGGCAGTTCAATCCAAAGGTAAGCAAAAGTACAAAGTGGAAAAGATGGTATGCATTTATCACACCCCAAACCTGCACCCCTTGTTTGAACAAGAATGGAACATTATTTAATGAGGAACATCCTCTTGACAAAACGCCGCCACTACATGAGCATTGCCGATTCTACCTTGATGCAGCTATAACGAACGTCTTCAGTCGGAATAGCGATGTGTCGCTATTCCACAACAGCAAGTACTTAGCTGTTATGGAAACTATTTCTCAAAATAGTTTCCGAAGACTTCGTTGCAATGAAGTGCCGGGAATTTGTCTTGCAAATTCCTTGCCAAAACTGGATTTTGACTCGGGAAAACATCGAAAATGTTTTCCCACACGGCACATTCATTATGGCAATCACCGCAGGAACAGCAACAATTGATGGTCTTTACGGAGCAGATTTCTATTTAAAAAAGTACGGAAAGTTGCCGGAAAATTATATAACATCAGAGGAAGCAAAAGCAATGGGATGGATTAAAAAGAAGAAAAACTTGCATAAAGTTGCCCCAAATAATTTATTGGGCGGTGACATTTTTAATAACGACAAAGGAAAACTTCCTCAAAAATCCGGACGAAAATGGTACGAAGCAGATATAAATTATTTAGGCGGAAAAAGAAATTCCCACAGATTATTATATTCAAACGATGGTTTACTATTTGTAACTTATGACCATTATGAAACATTTTATGCGATAAATTAGGAGAGATTTAATGGATAAATATAGTATTAACTTCAAAAACACACAATATATCTTAGAGCTTTATCAAAATTTATATAACGCTTTAGAACTTGATATAGATTTTGTTCCCGGAAATAATACAGATGCACTTTTTGATATATTAACCGGATTCATAGATGGTCCGGCTCACTTTGATTTTTATAATGTTAAAACTATGCCTGACAATTTACAAACATTTTTTTATGATGATATTATCAGAATTTTTAAAAGAGCCGAAGCGTGGTATTTCAAATTTAATGAAGAATTTTCGTATACAATTGTTGATTAAAAATTTTTTAAAAAAACTATTGACAAATTAAAAACACAGGTGTATAATACACCTAAATTGAATATCACAAAAAACTATGACGAAGACGGTCGGATTACCGAGTTTCAAGAGAGTTGGCGGTTGCTGCAAGCCAATAACAGAGTTTTCCAAGGACCCATCACTTCCGAGTTGGAATCCCGAAAGCATTTTGCAAGTAGACGATTCTCGTGCATTGCAACGTTATCGCAAAGGGCTTGATAGAGCCTGCAGAGTGACGAAATTTATTTTTCGTAATTTGAGTGGTACCGCGAGTTTTATAACCCGTCTCAAAGAAGTCTTTGAGATGGGTTTGTTTTTTTTGTGACATTCCTTTATTCTAATTTATTACCGAAAGGGGAAAACAAAAATGGATTACAATTTGAAAGAAGTTGCTCAGCGTATAAAAGAATTACGCGAAGCAAAAGGCTACACACCGGCAGAACTTGCAAAGCTTACCGATGTTTCACTAGAGGACTACCTTGTTCTTGAACAGGGCGAAACAGATTTCAGCTTCACATTTATTTACAAATGTGCAAAAGCCTGCAATGTTGAGGTTATCGACATTCTTGAAGGAACAAGCTCAACCCTCACCTCATACGCTGTTACACGAAAAGGTGAAGGTGCAAAAATCGTTCGTAAAAAAGGCTTTGTTTATAACAATCTTGCTCCCAAATTCAAAAACAAGCTTGCAGAACCCTTCCTCGTTGAAGCTCCGTTTCTTGTTGAAGAACAGACTGCACCCATAAAGCTCAGTTCCCACAAGGGTCAGGAAATTGACATCATTGTCAGCGGAACTCTCAAGGTTCAGGTTGGTTCACATATTGAAGTTCTTAACGAAGGCGATTCAATATTCTATGACAGTGCAACACCTCACGGTATGATTGCAACAAGTCCCGAAGGCTGCGTGTTTAATGCAATCGTTCTGAACCCCACAGGCGAAGACTTTTATAACGACACAAACGAGGTTGCAACATCTATTGTTCCTGTAACTCGTGAAACAAAGGAAACCGTTGCAGATAACTTTATCGAAACAACTCTTGACGAAAACGGCGTGTTCAGCGGAATTTCATTCAAGAATGATGACAAATTCAACTTTGCATTCGACTGTGTTGATGCAATTGCCGACAAGAACCCCAACAAGGTTGCAATGATGTGGGTTGCAAACGATAAACCCGACCGTGCATTTACATTTAAGGATATGAAACGTTATTCTTCAAAGGTTGCAAACTACTTTGAATCCTTGGGTATCAAAAAAGGCGACACGGTTATGCTTGTTCTCAAACGTCATTACCAGTTCTGGTTCTGTATGCTTGCACTTCATAAGATTGGCGCAATAGCAATCCCTGCAACAAATCAGCTGGTTGAGCATGACCTTGAATACAGATATAAAGCAGCAGGCGTAAAAGCAATTGTCTGCACAGCCGACGGTGAAGTTTCAACCGAAGCCGAAAAGGCAGCAAAAGCATATCCCGATATGCTCAAATTCCTTGTTGGAGGCAAAAAAGACGGTTGGTATGACTTCAACGAAGATATCGAACGCTTCAGCACTCACTTCGAACGTAAAGAAAACAGTCCTTGCGGCGACGACCCAATGCTTATGCTCTTCACATCAGGTACAACAGGTTATCCCAGAATCGCTACACATTCATACAAGTATGCACTTGGACACTATCCCACAGCAAAATTCTGGCATAATGTGAATCCTGACGGTCTTCACTTCACAATCTCCGATACAGGCTGGGGAAAAGCACTTTGGGGCAAGCTTTACGGACAATGGCTCTGCGAAGCAGGGATATTCACATATGACTTTGACAGATTCCATTCTGACGATATACTTCCTCTCTTCAAGAAGTATAACATCACAACCTTCTGTGCACCCCCAACAATGTACAGATTCTTCATCAAAGAAGACCTTTCAAAGTACGATTTGTCTTCAATCCAGTATGCAACAACAGCAGGTGAAGCTTTGAATCCTGAGGTTTATAACCAGTTCCTGAAAGCAACAGGTTTAAAAATTATGGAAGGCTTCGGTCAGACCGAAACAACTCTTTCAATCGCCAACTTTGTTGGTACAACACCGAAAATTGGGTCAATGGGTCGTCCATCTCCTCTTTATGACGTTGTGGTTCTTGACCCTGACGGAAAAGAGTGCAAAACAGGTGATACTGGCGAAATCTGTGTGAGAACAAGCGAAAAAGTTCCTTGTGGTTTGTTTGTCGGCTACTATTTGGATGACGAAAAGACCAAAGAAGCATGGCACGATGGCTACTATCACACAGGCGACCAGGCAACCATGGATGAAGACGGAGATCTCTGGTATGTGGGTCGTATTGATGACGTAATCAAGTCATCCGGTTACCGTATCGGTCCCTTCGAAATCGAAAGTGTTATCATGGAACTTCCTTATGTTCTTGAATGTGCAATCACAGCTGTTCCCGACGAAGTCCGCGGACAGATAGTAAAAGCGACAATTGTTCTCACAAAAGGAACAGCCGGCACAGATGAACTCAAAAAGGAAATTCAGGAATACGTAAAAACACATACTGCACCTTACAAGTACCCCAGAATCGTTGACTTCGTGGATGAACTTCCCAAGACAATCAGCGGTAAAGTTCGCCGTGTTGAAATCAGAAACAATGATTTGAAAAATGCAAAAAATTAGGTAAATTCTAAAGGGACAGCTTCATTTAGAGAGGCTGTCCCCAATTTTAGTGTGCCGAGCATGGCATTTAACTTGACGGTGAAAGTCCGTTATGGGGGTACATATCAACCAACCATTAGTGAAGCACAAGCTATCCACCGTGAGGTGGAAGTGAAGGAAGTGTGTAGCAAAATCTTGGCTCGATG
>JAZNLK010000040.1:0-2078 GCA_045579055.1 Clostridia bacterium | reverse complement strand
TACACACTTCCTTCACTTCCACCTCACGGTGGATAGCTTGTGCTTCACTAATGGTTGGTTGATATGTACCCCCATAACGGACTTTCACCGTCAAGTTAAATGCCATGCTCGGCACACTACAAAAACAGACCCATCGTTGATAGGTCTGTCATTTTCTACTTATGATAAAGCCTCTGATGCTCATATCTTGGTTCAAAGCTTACGTTGATACCCAAACGACGGAGGATTTTTTCGTCCTCCTCACTGAGGATAACCGTGAAATGTGCATCACTGCCTTTCAGGTTTTCAAGCTGTTCCTTTGCCTTCAGCGCAACAGGATTTGTAAGCGCCGAAATTGTCAGTGCAAGAAGAACCTCATCGGTATGAAGTCTTGGGTTCTTATGCTTGAGATATCTGGTTTTAAGTCCACATATCGGTTCAAGAACAGATGCTTCAATAAGGTCTGTTTCGGAATCAATGTTCCCCAAAGCCTTCAAGGCATTAAGAAGCATAGCCGATGCCGCTCCAAGAGTTGAAGACGTCTTTCCCGTAACAATTCTTCCGTCAGGCAAAACCATAGCTCCGGCAGGACTTTGAGTTTCCTCTGCTCTTTCAAGAGCACGAGGAACAGCAGGGCAGTATTCCGGCGAAATCCCCGCCTTGTTCATCAAAAGCTCAAGCTTGTTTACCTGAGACTCATCACTTTTTCCTCTGATAACATTTGTGCTTATGGAAAAATATCTTCTTATAATCTCTTTTCTTGAAGCATCACAGCAAACCTCATCATCAATAATGCAGTTTCCTGCCATATTAACCCCCATATCCGTGGGAGATTTGTAGGGTGACTTACCCTGAATTTTTTCAAACATTGTGTTGAGAACAGGGAAAATCTCCACATCACGGTTATAGTTAACCGCAATTTCACCATAGGCTTCCAGATGAAATGGGACAATCATATACACATCATTAAGGTCAGCTGTTGCCGCCTCATAAGCAAGATTCACGGGATGCTTGAGTGGAAGGTTCCACACCGGAAATGTCTCAAACTTTGCATATCCAGCCGCAATTCCACGCTTATAATCATGATAAAGCTGACTGAGGCAGGTTGCCATTTTGCCGCTACCGGGTCCCGGAGCAGTTATAACAACCAAAGAATGTTCTGTTTCGATGTATTCGTTCTTTCCAAGACCTTCATCACTGACGATATGCTGAACATCCGAAGGATATCCTGCAATAGTATAATGCTTGTAGCACTTTATTCCAAGATTGTTCAACTGTTTCAGGAACAGATTTGCCTTTGGCTGGCCGTTATATCTGGCAAGAACAACACTTCCCACAAAAAGATTCATTTCACGGAATGTGTCAATAAGTCTCAGCACGTCATCGTCATAGCTGATACCCAAATCACCGCGAATTTTGTTGCTTTCAATGTCCTCAGCATTTATGGTAATAACAATTTCCATATCATCCTTAAGCTGTTGCAGCATTCGGATTTTGCTGTCAGGAGCAAAACCGGGGAGAACACGTGATGCATGATAATCGTCAAAAAGCTTTCCACCGAATTCAAGGTACAGCTTGCCCCCGAATTCTGCAATACGCTTTCTTATCTGCTCCGATTGCATAGTAAGATATTTTTGATTATCAAATCCGATTTTTCCCATAATTTCCCCTCCAAAATTCACATCAAGTAATAGTATACCACATTTTTTTCCATTAGAAAAGGGGTAAATTCAAAAAATTTTTAAAATCTCTACTATTTCTCATATACCGACATTAAGTTAAGCAGTTTATCATTTTGAACGCAGTGAAGAATCCGGCTTGTAAATAAGATTCTTCGATTTCACCTATGGCTTCGCTCAGAAAGACCCTCTTTTTCAATATACCTGATTGAATGGTAGAACAAAGAGGCTTCGCCGCCCGTCGCAGGCGGCGGTCGTAGCACGAACGCTTTGTTTGACCATGTGCGAAATTTTCAGCCATCGGCTGAAAATTTCGCACGGACAATTAAATCTCGGTTTTTATATCATAGGAATATAACAGAATGTTATAATTTCCTAAAAGATAAAAAACACCGTCTTTCCTCAGAAAGACGGTATTTC
>JAZNLK010000039.1:0-2846 GCA_045579055.1 Clostridia bacterium | reverse complement strand
AATCGGGGTTAAATCAGTCACATTCAAACTATGACATCAAGTTGTCTGCAGCCAGTGCCTGCCGCATACCTTCGGTACTGCGTTCCCACTCACGGGTGAACAGATACTGGTCATAGTAACGTTCAATATAAATTTCTCTTTCCGAGAGATACATAATCATTTCATCAAGAGCATCAATGGCTTCTTTATCCTTGCCGGAGGCTTTCAGTTCGGCAAGCTTCGCAATCATCGAGTTAACCTTGTTTGCAACCTCAAGAATCTGCCATGCAACCGTTGATGCACGATAATACTGACGTTTGTTCTCGGCAATAACCTTTGCAAAATCCTCGGTAATCTTCTGAACCTCGCGGAAGCCGGGAATCAAATCAGGATTGTCGAATCTCTTTCCCGGAGTTTTTGTCATCTGACCAAAGAAGTATGCAAAAGGAAGTCTTTCCTTGATTGCTTCAAGATATTCTTCAACAACCTTCCAGTTTTCACCATACGCATGGCTGAGATAATCATCTTTCAGCTCAGCAAATGTCACATCCGCATCATAAAGGGTTTCGCCGTAAACATAGAAAGGCAGACCCGTGGGGAAGTAACTTCTCTGTGAACCGTCCTCAATTATACCGCTGAGCCCGTTTTTGCGAAGTGCCTTGATGTCACGGCTGATAAGCTCCGCCATATAAAGGCTGCTGGGGTCTTTATACTGAAAGTCCATAAAGTGATATTCATAACAGAAGCAGTCACCCTCCCAAAGCTTCTTCCACGCCTTGAGATAACCCAATGACACATCCATACCCTTTGGAAGCTGAAGCTTGTTCACCTCATATGGTGTCATTTTGCTCTCGTCGCCCTCTTCCTCATAGGTCTCGGTATAATATCTTGTGATAGGTGCAAAGAGCATTGTGAAACGCTTGTTATTGTTGAGTCTTTCCTCAATGGGAGCCCAGAATGTATCAAGATAACAAATGAACACAAGATGCGTGTCAAGATTTCTCCTTGTCATTTCTTCATCAATATCGTTAAGAAGCAAAATATACCAATCGGCAACCCTCTTTTTGCGACATTCGTCACACTCACAATGACCATTTGATTCATCAGCAAGCCAAACGTGAAGAAAGTCAACATTGTTCTGCTTTTCAGCATAATCCGCAATGTACTTTGCCATAATCTGTCTTGCCTTCGGGTTGGACATACATATATTTGTAAACAACGGAACATCTTTTTTCAGCTTTCTTTCGCCGTCAATCATTGCAAGATACTGACGAATCTCGTCGGTAACAACATTCTTGGGGTCAGGAACCCAACCCGCGGAGCTGTCAAGCCCAAAGGGTTCTGCAGTCCATCCGTGACCCATATCGTGGAAATGTAGTCCACGCTTCTGAATTTCCGCTTCACACTGACGCTTCCACTGGAGAATTGTGTCACGATGAATTGTTTCAGGTTCACGGATTTTGCTGTTCACATGATCATAATATGAGCTGTAATAGCAATAAGGATTGTCAAACTCAAGCATATATGTATTCATACCGATTTTTGGTGTGAAGTCAATAGTTTCAAGCATATTTGACTGATATTCCGCACCTTCGTTACATTGTCCTCTGTAACGGTGGTCAGCAAGCTTACGGTAGTTAACCGCCTTCAACCCTTCAATCATGGGAATCCATTCGCCGTCAACCCCCGGAAACAGCCACCTGCAGCCCTGCGCCTTCAGATAGCGATACACAGCAATCAATGTTGCCACAGGATTTGAGCCTGCAATAATTCCGCCCTTTTCGTCAGCATCAATGTAAACAATATCGTCAAGGCTTGTGTCCTTTGCATCGGATGTGTCAAGACCGAAGTCCTGCATAAGACCGATTCTGAAATCACTCTTCGCCTCTGGATCATAGCTCACCGGAATTTCACCGCATCGGGGCATCATCATTCTGAGATATTTTTTCAGCTCCTCTGCCGCAAAATCAATTGTTGTCTGTGCTGTTATTTTAGAAATTTTATACATAACTCCACCTCCAAAAAAAAACGCTTCTTTCAAAGCGCTCAACATATTAATTATACCATAGTATTATTACAAATGTAAAGAGAAATTTTTATCAATTTTACATTTTCTCCCTTTTATACAATAAAATTACTTTTTATTCTGATGTTTTGTCAATTGAAAAACGGGCTTGAATGTGATACACTTAAATCACAGAAAGGAAGGTACAATCCAATGAGAAACTAACATCCGGCTTAAAAAGAAGAACAAAAGCAAGGTAGTCCAAAAAGGAGAAACAAAACACGACGGTGTATAAAACGTATAATATAGATAAAGAAAAACAGGACTACAGCCTGAATTCTTCGGAAGTCAAAAGCATGACGGATAACGAAAGAGAGGCTAACATATGAAAACAGATTTCAAGAGTAATCGGAAGTGACTCTTGGTTGCAGCGTAAAGAAGCTCAACCAAGGGTCACTTCCATTTTGTGCATAATTCCTTTTCTTGTTGTCGAAGGCAACACATCGCATTACTCAGTAATATATTGTCTCGAAGGTATATCACAAAATCCGTCAGGAATTTATATCAGAACCAAGCGTCTTCGCCGCAGGCGGCGGTCGTAGAATGAACGCTTTGTTTGTCTATGTGCGTTTCAGCCATCGGCTGAAAATTTCGCACCGACAATTCAATCTTGTTTTTTTATATCATAGTAATATAACAGAATGTTATAATTTCCTAAAAGAATCGAGTAGAGGCTAACTCTTAATGAGTTTCGCCCCTCTCACACCACCGTACGTGCCGTTCGGCATACGGCGGTTCAATTCATATTTCAGTATGTACTTTTAGATAGTGGTCTGTTAGTGATAGCAGACCTCTTTTCTTT
>JAZNLK010000038.1:0-38509 GCA_045579055.1 Clostridia bacterium | reverse complement strand
AATAATAACGAATAAAAACTGTAGCAAAGCTTTCATTTTGCTACAGTTTTTAATTTAGCTGCGTCGCAGACCGCATATAAAGACTGTATAATCTAGATGACAATGTTTTTTTGCGATATACTCACTTCGTTCGTGCGATATATTTTCACTCCGTTCAAATGCGATATAACTTCATTTCATTCCGTTGCGATATGATATAAATTCCTTTTATCTCGTCCCGAAGGGACATATCGCATTACGAAGTAATATATCGCACCGCAAGGTATATAGCAAATTCCGTCAGGAATTTATATCACTGATGATTTCGCTTATGCGAAATCATCAATCTGACCCTGATACTGTTCAACAGCCGCACCCTGATAAAGTATTGAATAACTTCCATCAGATTCACGGAACTCTTTTCCGAACAGATTTGCGCAGGTTTTCAGGTCAATAAGACCATTTTTGAAACAAATATTTTCTGAAGTCTTTGCTTCACCGTTGATGGTGTAGCTGTTTGAATTTTCGCTGAATATCACAACAGCATCGCCCATCTTCAGCTCAATTCCGCCGCTTGTTTTTGTTGCGGTAACCCCAAAAATGCGTTCCGCATTCGTAATGTCAACTCTGCCTTCTTCAACCGTTGCATTATAATAGTCGCCGTAAATCCATGCTGAACCGCTTTCCTTTGGAATAACACTATGGTTCACCGCAAAGTCAGAGTTTGCCTCAAAGCCCACAAAATATCTTTCGTGAAGCTGTGGGTGACGCTTTAGAGTCTTTATCTTTGACATATCGTACGAACCGAAGCAAATACCTGCAGGACCGCCGTAATCAGAATATCTGTAATAGATAAAGTCGTCAACAAGGCTGATGGCAGAGTCGGATGTATGAAGTGATGGAATCATATTGCTTTCCCAGAGGTCACCGATATATTCCCATGTCTTGAGGCCGTCATAAGATACCGCAAGAGATGTTCTGTTTCTGGGCATCTGATGCGCTCTTTCATTTACGGTTTCTGTGTCATAGTGGAATATTGCATAATAAACATCGTCATATCTCCAGTCACGCATAACCTTGAAACAGGTTTCAGCCTGAATTAGCTGTGTGTGACGAGTTGTGGGATCAAAGGTCTTTCCGTTGTCGTATGATACCCAGTAGTCAAGGAAGCCCGAGTCGGAACGTCCGAACATCCACACCTCATTTTCACGGGGGGTATCAACAACCGTTGATTCGTTCATAATAACACCTGATGTGTCAGTTGTCAGAGTTGTTTCGGACTTGTTCCAGCTTTCGCCGCCGTCCCAGGAATACCAGATATCAGCCCAGCCGTAGTCTTCGTCACCCTGAGATGTTACCATAAACACCTTGCCGTCCTTGGTCGCTGTCAGACGTGCAACAGATGATGCAGGCGTTCTTGAAGGTACAAAATCGTCACCCCACATGGGAACTTTTTCGCCCCAAGTCTTTCCGCCGTCATCCGAAATCTGAGTATAGCTCTGCCAGCCTTCGGTCGACTTCACAAAATTACCGTTGGGAAGCTGGACAAGCTGACTTGCAAGAATGTCGGTTGTTGTTGTATTGGAATTTACTGTCCATGTCTGACCGTTGTCGGTGGTGGTGTTTGTTGCCAGATGGCTCTGCCCAACAACCACTCCGTCTTCTCTCTTATAGAACACATAAGTACCGGGAGTTGTTCCCTTCCACTGATTCTGATAATTCATTGTGAGACCTGCGATAACACGGTTCTCACCTTCGTAATAAATATCATCAATTGAGAGTGAGCTGTTCTTTGTTCCAAAGCCCGATCTGCCATAGAACACATCATAAACCTGACCCGATTCCTCAAAGGCAATCACCTCAACACCATCCTGCAAAAGCTTTACTTCAAGGTCATTGCATACGATTTCATAATTATACCATTTGCCAAGTTCAGGAGCAGGATATGAACCGTTTGTGGCAATAATTGAATGGGTATTCTTTTCGGTATATCTGTCAACATACCAACGCTTTGCATCAAAGTCATAACCAATCATATTCTGAGTGTCAGCCTTGCCACAACGTGAAACAAAGAAAACCTTGCCTTGCTTTTTGTCAGCTCTTGCACGGAAGCGGAACACACCATTCTTCTGAATACCATTCAGAAGGTATGAACCTGTTCCGTCAATGGTCACATAGTTGTTTTCGCCCTCGGTCACAAGCTTCTGTGTCAGTTGATGATTGACACCATCCGAGAAATGCGATACTTTTGTGATAAAGTAATCGTTATATCCAAACTCATTGTTGCCCTCAAAATCCTCATCGTGATAGAAAATATCATCGGTATTCTTTACCGAAAGAATGGTGGATGCCGAAGGATTTGTCATTTTTCTGATAAGCTGAGGCTTGTGACTGTATTTGTTGCAACGATAGCCTCCAATATACTGATTATCACGGAAAAGCTGAGCAATACCCCAACCAACCGTCAATCTGTAATAGCCGGGTTCAACCGTATCACTGAGCTTAAGTTCTTCCTTGGGTGCCTGAAGCACAAGCTGTTGATTTGCATAAATACCGTCATTGCGGAAGAAAATCTCGTTTTCATAAATACCGTCATAGAAGATAAAGGTTTCTTCCGAACTGTCGGTTTTGTCAAACTCAACAGAATAATAATTTGTCAGAGGAATGTCATCTGCCACAAAATCAGCTTCCCCTGTCCATTCCTTGCTCCACAGTTCCGCCTTTACGCCGGTTCCGCTGACCGACACATTTTCAAGACCCGAATAGGTCTCGGATGCGGTAGCAGAGCTTCTCGGCATGAAGAACGAAAATGCAAACTGACCGTTGTGATACACTTCGGCATAACCTGCTGTAACAAGTGCCTTGAATTCGCCTGCACCGAGAGGATATTCCTTTGTTCCCTCATATGCTTCATAAATGAGCTTTCCGTCTGTGTGAGTCATTGCATATTTGAAATATCCGTCATTCAGTTCAAACTTACCTGTACCCGATGTGTATTTATAGTCAATCTCATACTCACGTCCGATTTTCAGAGCAACACCGGGAACGGCATCAACGCTGAGATAAACGGGAGTTGTGTCAAGAACGATTCCTGCCTTGTTTGAAACCTTGGCATAAATCGCCGCGGTTCCCACCTGGAAATCGGAAAGTGTCACACGGAAGGGAGCCTGAGTTGATGTTGCAACCAATCTGCCGTTCACATAATAATCAGCCTTGACCGCTTCAACATCCGAGGAAATAGCCTTTGTAACCAGTTCTGCAGTAATGCTTTCATTCTGTTTTATATTATCCTTCGAAATCTTCACATCTGCGCCAAAGGCTTTGAGCACCTTAACCGTGTTTTTCACAGAGGTTTCTTCGCCCACCTTTGCATATACCTCATAAACACCGGCTTTTGCACCATTCAGCACAAATTCATAGTTGGGAGCATAACCACGTCCGATGGCAGTGTCGCCCATATAGAAATCAACATATTCCGTACCCTTGGGTGCGTTTGCCTTGAAAGTTATGTTCTTGCTCTCACCAAACTCCGAAAGATGAACGGGAGTTACGATTTCCGTTTCCTGAAAATACGGGGTGTATCTCACCCAGTCAAGAAAGGCATCGGCAGAGAGTGTGGCATTATGCTGTTGGAAAATGGTCATATGCCATCTTCCTGTGCTTGATTTTTTCATTTCGTAATTCATCAGGACTTTTCCGTCAAGATACCAGGTTATGTCCTGACCGCGGACTTCCGCCTTCCAGGTATGCCACTGATTGTCCTGAACACTGTATGAAAGAGAGGTGGTGTCAATGGAGCTTGCGCCGGGATTCACACCGTTATGCCATATTCTGTTCTCGTTGATATATAACCATGTATGACGGTTGTCGGTTGAAAGTTCAAGGGAAGTCATAGCAGGCTGACCGCCCATTTCACGAATATCCGAAAGCTTCATCCTCCACTCAAAATCATAATTCTTCGGAGGATTGAGAGGTCTTTCGATTGAATGAATTGTGTTCATTCCGTGGTCTCCGAAAAGAGGACCTGATGAAAGTCTGATTATACCTTCATCATCATAGCGTGTAACGCTGTTCTTGTTTTCATAATAATATCCGCCACCCTCATTGAAGTCAAAGAAGAAAGGCTCGGTATATTCTTCTGTAAGTTTCAAATTGTCCGAAGTATCCTCAACCTCATCGGAGGTTATACGGAAATTTTCAACCATAATATCACAGGTACCGCTTCCCGATGCCCACCACATAACCTTGCCGCGGGTCGCTGTTGTTCCGAGGCTTGTTGAACCTGACAGAACATCGTCAACATAGAGGGTCTGTATTTTATTCTCCATATCAATTTCCAGCACATATTCATGCCAGTCGGATATATTTGAAACACGCATATCCTGAGCGGTGTCCATAGAACGGCAACCGTTGGCATTAAGATAAAAGCCTGCACGGCAAATACCGTCCATTATCTGAAAACCGCAGGATGAAGAAAGACTGTTTGCCTTCATTGAAAAGCTGACAGACAGCTTTGTTGGCTGATTGTTGTATACCAGATTAAGTTCTCCGGAATTCACAATGTATGCTGTCTCGCCTGCAATTCTGGCACTTCCCGCTGTATTCCAGCCGTCCCATGGCTTGCTCTGATTACCGCCGGGGGTTCTGTATGCGAAAACATTAACGGGAACAGCAACTGCAAACAAAAGGGTTAATGCACACAAAAATGCAATTATTTTTTTCATATCATATTCGCTCCTTTCTTCGATTATTTATCAATAATGTATATCTGGTCGGGACGTGCTCCCACATTAACAACAACTTTTGAAACATTTTCGGGATCCATTTCATAGGTCACAATATCATCGGGAGATGCTTTTTCCACCACGGGAACACCCCTCACTTCGGTATACTTCCAGAATGAAGCATTCTTTGTGGTGTATGAATCTGCATTGAATTCGGGATCCCAGCCTTCCACATCAGACGGCATTGACTGAGTGAACAGAATAACACCGTTCTTCATATCAACGGGAGTTCCGAAAATTGTTTTGTAGCCTGCACCAAGAGGATAAGTTCCGCCCGAAAGGGTCTTTATTCTGCTGTCACGGCTGCTGTAATCCTTGTCGATATCGAATGTAAGCTCAAATGCAACAATCTTGTTGTAGCGGTCGGTTTCAACACGGATAACATCACCGATACCCAGTTTTTCGAAGTTTTCCTTTGTTGTGCCGTAGGTTTTTGCAGTTGCCTGAAGATATCCGTCAACAAAGTATTCCGACTCGCCCTTTTCTGCGTTATATTCTTCACGCAAATCCGAAACGATAACATACTTTCTTTCGGAATATACCCCTTCGTTTTCGGGGTCATAGTAAGCAAACACCGCACCTGCCGAACGCACTTCGTTGCGGTCACATATGTCCGCAAACATCTTGGTATAGTTGATGATTGACTTGTTCCAGTACGCTTCGATGTCGTTGCGGTCAATAGGCACAAAAATCACTTTTGTCAGAGAATCAATTGCCGCAACGCTCTTTGAAAGATCTGCAGAATTATAAAGTGCGCTGTTTTCAGAGTAATATGTCACCTGTTCCGAATCGTCGGGGGCACTTGTGAAGGATGCATCGTCGGGGTTTGCATATTCCTTTGCTTCCTCAACCTTGGTATCAAGCTTTGAGAGCTGACCGTTTCCGTTCACCTCATACTTCACAGGCTGTGCCATGGGGAAGTCGGGTGAGAAGCCCGTTGAGTTCAAAGCCGTTTCCATAAGGATTGCAGTGACCTGCTCATAATCCTTTTTCACACCGTCAACGTATACCGTCTTTGCTCCGTCAAATATCATTTCGTTGCCCGTCATATCAACCAAACGGAACTTGATTGACTTTTCAAAAACACCGTCAACCGCCGCACTTACGAGGTATGCATATTCTGCACCGCCTGTTTCGGGAAGTGCCATAACAATCAAATCATTATAAGAGAACAGCGTATAAATCTCGTCCTTTTCAACATCAAGACCGTCCCACTTGGTGTATGTCAGTTCTCCTGCCTTTATCTCATCATCATTAACCGCAGTTATTTTGACCTTTTTCACTGTGGGGGCAACCAACTCTGCCGAAATCTTGTCAAAAGGTGAATTTGAGCTGCTTCTCTTCACCGCAAGCATATTTCCTTTTTTCAATCTCGAAAAATCAATTTCTCCGTTTTCGCCATAGATGCGAACCTCATCGGCATTGAGAATGTCAAGCTTTTTGCCCGAATTGCTGTCATAAACAGTCATTAAATCGTTATTTAGTGTGGAAATTCCGTAAAATTCATAATTTTCGATTTTCACAACCTCATAGCCACGTTTGCCGTCATTGTCAAGGAATGTCACCGTTCCGAATCGGGGAATCATTTCTTCATCCGAAATTGCAGGTGTTGCCACCGAGTTATAGATTACAGACGTATCATTTGTAATGCTTATTGTCTTTTCCTTGTCGTTTTTGTCGTAGTATACATACTCACCATTGGAATAGGATTCAATATTATCCTGAGTCACCGTAAGCTCGCTGTTTTTGTTGTTAGGGAACATATAAAGAACCGTTTTCACACCGTCTGATGACTCTCTGTAATAATAGTCAACGTTATAGCCCAGCATATTGCTTGGCTCTGCCCAGAACATAGTATGGTTGAACTTGACAACCTCACCGTCGAGCATAATTTCATCATCTGCAAGGTTTTCATTGCAATCCACCAATGTTGTTCCCTTCAC
This sequence comes from Clostridia bacterium, assembly GCA_045579055.1. GTDB lineage: Bacteria > Bacillota > Clostridia > Monoglobales > Monoglobaceae > SIG440. Next base: position 31,803 of record JAZNLK010000038.1, on the reverse strand, counting down.
GCCGTCCATAATGCCCTGACCGAAGATTATCCCTTCAAGGTGTTCAAGACCAAGATAGTCCTCGTCAATAACATAGTCAACCCATGTGATGCCATCCTTCATTGTTCCGGAATAGGCCTCTTCCTTCACCGCAGGAGACATATACATATTGTAAATCATTCTGAGAATCTGTGCATGGGTCAGTTCTTTTGCATCCTTGGGAAGTCCGTCAAAAATCTTTGTTTTATTAATTGCCGCAGGATAACCCATTGCCGCAATATATTTGTCATAGCCCAAAAGGGAAAGCAGAACTCTTGCCGCTTCCTGCGCTGTTATCGGCTCGTTTGGTCGGAACTTTCCATCGGGATCGCCCTTCATCAGACCTGCATCAACAACTGCATTGATTGCGGCATAATACTGATGCTCGGAGGTGAGGTCCTTGAAAAGAGCCTCAAACCCGTCGGCTTTTTTTTCGGGAATGCCTGAAATTCTGCGTACATAGTATGCAAACAGCCATCTTGAAATTATTTCCTCGCTTCGGCCCGTCATATCCTGAACTTCATCCCACGAAGATGAACCCGTAAGATACAGAACCGACAGCTGGTCGGTGTTTATCCATTCATTTTGAGTGATATCTGTTTCGAAGGTATATCCCCAGGCAAAACCCTGAACGGAAAACACAGACATCAGCAATGTAACGGATAAAACAAGTGCTGTAATTTTTTTCATTATCTTTTCTTCCTTTCTGCCGGAGTATTAATACGTCTTGGATGCCCACGAATAATTTACCAGATTTTTGATTTTGCCGAACACTCCGTTGAGAGCAACTGCAGCTTCTGCACGTGTAACGGGATTCACGGCATTGAAATTACCCTTGTCGTCACCATTGATAATATCCGCCTGCTGCAAAATTCCAATCTGATTGTATGCATATTCGGGGATTTTGTCATAGTCGTTGAAGAGAACCGCCTTTTCAACTGCTTCCAGACTTACGCCCTGCACTTCGCACATTCTGTAAATCATAATCGCCATATCCGCACGGGTAATGCTGTCACCGATACCGAACTCTCCGTCACCATAGCCCTTGACAATACCCATTGTGTATGCAGTTGAAACAGTATCAGCATACCATGCTCCTGCATCGACGTCTGCGAATGTAACCGAACCTGCATTATTTGCCTCAACCTCGAAAAGTCTCAGAAGCATTGCCAGGAATTCTTCACGAGTTATGGTTGAGTTTGGTCGGAACAAGCCGTTTCCGTCACCTTTGACAATTCCGTATCTGCGAAGGGTTGTGATTGCATCCTTCGCCCATGCAATATCTTCAATATCCGTGAAAGGTGATGCAGGAAGGTCTTGGGGAGCAATTTCCGCTTTGCCTTCCGCTGAACCAAAGTCTGTTGACATACTCACATTGGTGACTTTGCCGCCACCAAAGCCGCCGCCACCTCCGCCACCGCCTCCGGTGCCGTTGTTCTTGTTGTTTTCTGCATCTTTCTTCACGTCAGCAAGCGCTTTTTCGTATCTTTCTTCAACAACCGAAAGCTTGTTGTAGTCTGCTCCTGCCATATTCTGATAAAGGGCTTTAATCTGTTTGTCAGAAAGTCCTTTTGTGCTTCCTTCAAGTGTAATCCATCCGTTTTCTTCAGCCTCATTCACAAGGTCACGGATAACGCCCCACTTACCAACTGTCGAACCTACCGAAGCATTTGCCGCATCGGTCATCTCATCAAGAAGTTCAACAATCTTTTCCATTTCCTTCACGATTGCATCAGCACCCGACTTTCCGTCAGTACCGTTTACAACGTCGGTCACGTCTTCAAGGTTCACATAGCTGTCCTTATACTTGTTGTACACAAACACCATTGCCGAGAATACCTTTTCGGTGTTTTCTTCTTCACCGCCTATGGCACTTTCAATTTTTTCTAAAATATTGAGAATATCCCCGTATTGGTCAACAAAGTCCTCCAACGCCTTTACCTGAGCAGTTTCACCGCTCTTATCTCCGATTGCCTTGAAGTCTTCAAGAATCGCATTCAGAGTTTCTTCGGAATAAAGGTCAAACAAGGGGAGCTTGTATGAATTAACCGTATCACTGATTATTCTCACAAAAGCAATATCCTCACCTGCCTGATAGTCGGGAACTTTGTTTGTGTCAGGGTTCAAAATAAGGTTAACCGAGAAGTCACCGGTAGGCTGTGACTGAATCTGCTTTACCATAACAGGCGTGTCACCAATCATAACCGCAAAAACAAGTCTGTGAGCCCCGGTCTTATCAACCTTGCCCGTGACCTTCACCACATTTGCCATAACCTCAAAGTTCCATGCAGAATCATCAAAGTTCGCAAGGCTTTGGTCGGTTGATTCATAAGCACCTGTGTTCTGCTCCCACTCAAGCTGGATGTCATATGCCCAGTCAAAGGGATCTGCAATGCTCACAATGCTGTTAAACGTATAGTCAATATATGTCTGAACATCCGCCTCAGCCGTAAATCCACCCTTTGCAAGTCTGAGGTAAAGTGCTCTCTTGTCTGTGATTGCCGAAGTGTCAACATTCTCGGTATATCCTTCCCATATCGTAACGTCGTCAAGGCTCTCACCTTCAATCAACGTCATCAGAGTTTCCCAATCTTCGGCAAGTGCCGCAGTTTTCATTTGGTCAAGAACCTCTTCTGCTTCAACAACCAATCCATTCAGAGTTCCAAGCTCCGTAACTGCATCTGCATACCCCGAAAGTGCCGTCTGACGGCTTTCATTGATTTCAGCGAAAATTGTAATCTGTCTTTCGGTAAATGTCTTTACCTCAGGCAAGCCTAAAACATCAGCATATTTCGATATAAAGTCCGTTGCCGCAGTTTTTGTTATTGCATCACCAAGTGCCGCAACTGCCGCATTTTCAAAATTAATTTCCGCATCCTTTGCTGATTTGTATGCCAAAGCGACTGATGCAAGGTCAGCATAAGCACCTTCTGTATCAAGAGCTGTCAGAAGCTCTGCATAGAAGAAGTCTGTATTTCCGATTCCGTCGGTATTCATTCCGCCGTTTCTGATTTCTGTAATTTTCTTGCCAAAATAGCTGTCTGCATTGTAATCGCCTTCGAACAAAGCCTTTGCTGCATCTATGTCCGATACCGCATCAGCACTGCCTACGAAAGCGTTCACATCGGTCACATACTGACGTACAGCCGCAAGCGCCGCACTCATTTCTTCCGAATTTTCAACCGCACTGCATCCGTTATCCCAATAACCTTCAAAGAAAGCATTCCAATCCTTGTCGGTGTATCCCAATGTTTCCGCTGTAATTCCCAGAGTTATTCCGTTTTCACCTGAGAAAAAGGCTTTTGCCGCCTCCGAACTGTCAATTGCCTTGAATCCGCTTAGTGCACTTTCTTCAAGCTGACCTTGTGCTTCGGTAATATCCACGAAAGTTGAATAAAGTTCCTGAATTGATGTGAAATCTTCACATTCTGTAAGTTTTTCGCAAACCGCAAGCACATTTGATGCCGCACCGTAATTAAATTCAAGTGGAGCATCTTCACCTGCAAGGACATCGCGGATTGCTTCTGCCTTTTGTTCCGCTGTTCCGTCTGTATTCTTTGCACCGTTCACTTCAGCCATAAATCCGTCAATTCTGCTTGTTGCCGAAACAAGTCTGTCCGCCTCGGCAATAATCTGACTGTATGTTAAATCATCATAAACTTCTGTACTCATCAAAAACGCAAGATTTGTCCAGTCTTCGTCCGTCAGACCGTCTGTGTCAATAGTTGTTGCCTCAAGCTCACCCGATTTATAATATGTAAGGTTTGCCGAATAATCATTATAAAAGGCTTTTGCACTTTCACCGTCATTGATTTCTGCAAATGCCGCACCAAAGCCTGACCATTCAGAACCTACGGTAACATCAAGCACTTTCGGATTCACATTTGCACCCGAAAGAGTAACCTTCAAGCCTTCGTCCTCGTCGCCGAACAAATCAGGGTTGGCTGAGAATGTATACTTAAAGCTTCCGTCCTCCACTGTTGTAAACTGTTTTACAAAAATGGGATTTCCGCTATTGTCACCCTCTGCCCAGATAAGAATTTCAGTTTCTGCATTGGTATTCACCTTTCCTTCAACCGTAACCTCATTTGCAAGAGTGCTTCTGTCAAGGTTCACAAAGTCAAATTCCCTGTTTGTTATGTCTGTTTCACTTCCCATCTCAGCCAAGGTGTCCGAACTTTCAGCAACAGATTCCTCACCGTCTGTGAAAACACGGCTTATGGGGCGTTTACACTCTATGCTGTCAAGAAGTGTCATTTCAAATCTTACGGCAGTCTTTCCCGAAAGGTCAAGAGTGTCGGACACCTCCTTTGTTGCACGCCATGTAACGTTTGTCTCGGTCAGGTCGTTGGCATTTTGGGGAGCTTCTCCTTCAATATTGTGAGTTTTTACCGACGATGCCAACATATTATTATTTTCATCATAGGCGGTCAGAAGAGTGGTAACATTCTGTGTTCTGCCTGCATAATATCTCCTGAAGGAGTCACTTGTTACCTTCATTGATGCAGCAACCGTATCTCCGCTCTCTTCAAAGTTCACACAATCTGCAACAGCACTCTCAAAAAGACGGATGTTGTCCACATAGTAATGGGTGTCCGTAACCGAGTGACCTTCGGGAATTGCCTTGTAGGAGTTTGCATTGTTACTGAAAAGCAATCTGAATGAATTTTGCATACCGCTGAGGTTACCGATATTCCAGAGACTTCCAAACTGATTCTTCTGATTATAATGACGTCTTACGGTCTCGCCCGTTTCAAGATTGGTGATAACCGCAGTTGTTGTGGGGGTATCTTTTGCATAAGCAACATTATACCAAACACCTTCTTCAAAGTTGGTACTGTCGAAGGCAATACCTGTTTTGCGTGTTTCTGTATAGAATTCAATGCCAATGGGCATACCGTCGTCAAGCTTCATAACATCCATGGAAAATGTCCATTGACTTGAAGAAACCTTTGCCGGAAGAAAGTTATTGGTCGCATTGAATATTTCATACTTTTTATCTTCAGAAATCATTTTCAGTTCAGCAAAATGGTTTCCGTTTTCATCTTCAAGAATGGTAACACTTCCGCCACCGCCGCTTGTTCTTGTTGCCCAGTCATTACTTTCAATATCCTCAAAATCCTGTACGAAAAAGTCGGTCATATGTGCAGGAGTTGTCTCAGATGCACTGACCATAACCGTTGAAGGTATAACCACAACAGTCAGCACAAGTGCAACTGTCAGCATAATGCCTAAAATTCTTTTTGTCATGTTATATTGCTCCTTTCCCCTAATCTATTGTTACAGAATATGTATCCATCATGGGCTTGAAGCTGGTCTCGGAAGTCCAGAGATAAAGCTCTGCCGTTCCGCCAATCAATGCCTGATAGTCCGCATCCGTCAGATTAACCTCACGTTCAACAGTAACTTTTCCTGCTCCCACATTAACCGTTGAGGGAATCCATTCAATGAACTTACCTTTTTTGTCAAAAAGAACAATTATGGGAGCAATTGTCTTTTCCTCACCAACAGCCACATCTGTCTGAACATCAACCGAAGCGGTGAGCTTCTTTCCGCCATCTGCATCGGTTATGTCAATCTTCTGTGTATTTGCAAGGGGAAATGTTCCGTTATAGAACATAATGTTATCGGCATAGTACTTAGTGTTTGTGAAAACTGCATCAGGGTCGGCGCTGTTGGTAAGCCAGTAAGTAACACAAAAGGCATTTGTACCGCTGGAAATCCCTGCCGAAGGTCCCGTCGTAAAGGGTTCATACTCCCCGTCCGAATCCTTCACCTTTTTGTATGCTTTAAGGCTGCCGTTCTTTCTCACAAACAAAAAGCTGTACCACACACCAACCTCAAGGTCAGGCGCGGGAATACCCCAGGTAAACTGTTTGCCGTCTTTGGAATAAACCTGAAACTGCCAGCCTTGCGAAGGCTCTGCCATTTTGCAAAGATCCGCAGTCACCACAAACTCTTCTTCCACAGGATCACTCAGGTTATATCTGTAAAATGAGCGGTCGGTTGTTGAACCAACCTCAACAAAGGTGTTTCCGTCCTGCGTTATCTTCTGCACCGACAAACCGCCGGTTGAAGATGTGAGAAACTCAACATCCGCAGACTCATATGTCTGCATCACCTTTGCCTTTCCCGGAACAACAGGTTCTGCACCGAACACCGCTGTGCACAGACTTACACAAACAGTTGCTGTTGCCAGAACTAAAGCTAAAATTCTTTTTGTCATAATGTTTCCTCCTCTGAAGCAGAAAATTTATATAAATTGTTAATTATTATCTGATGAAGATAAATTCAAAGCTATACATCATATAAATTTGAATTTATTTTCTCTTGCAAAAAAATTTATTCTATGTTATAGTCCTAAATGTAAGACATCAACAAAGGAGTACGGATATGAATAATGAGCGACTATTCAATTATTACAATCCACAGAACAATATTTATTCAGACAATCTGGAAAACCTTTCCATTCAGAACGGAATAACCGATACTGTGGGTAATATCAATTTCACAAGACCTTTCCGTTTTATACAGGGTTTTAAGGAAACCCATCGCAACAGCGACAAGGTTATTGATCATGCCCATCCTTTTTATGAAATGCACTTTCTGTCAAAACATTCTGCAGAAATATACATCAACGATAAACCTGTTATACTCAATCCCGGCGATGCTCTGATAATTTCACCCGCTGCCTACCACCATTATGTACCTCAGGCAGAATCAATGTTTTTTGCTTCAACACAGTTTTTTGTTTCAAAGAATAAAAACAACATCCAACCCGATTATTATGACATTTTCACTACAAAGCTAAAAGAAAATAACGGTTACCTGCTGCTGAAAAACGCGGATAAACTTCTGGGATTTGTTCACCTTCTTTCAGAAAACTATAACCACCTGGGTTCAAATCTTGTTATGGACTTTGTGAATCCTCTTTTTCATCTTATATTCTTAGAACTTACCCTGCAGGTCTGCGGTGATACCGAGATAATCAATCACAATGTACATACAATATCCGAGCCGAACCTCCGTATGCAGGCGATCGAATACTACATTTTTTCAAATTACACGAAAGACCCCAGCCTTTCTGAGCTTGCAAAAGTAGTTAAGCTCAGCGAAAAACAGATGGGGCGTATAATTAAAAAGCACTACGGAGTTGACTTCAAAACTCATATAACCAACATAAGGCTCCAGAACGCCAAACGTCTTATCAAGGAATCAGACATGAGTCTGGACGACATATCTGCAACCGTCGGTTTCAAGACCTATTCGGGATTTTTTCTCGCCTTCAAAAAGAAATATGAGATTACTCCGGGCGAATACCGCAAGCTAAAGCAACAACAAGCACAGACAGGGATGTAAATTATTTTCTTAACACGTATACAGCGTGAAAAGCGGATTTCAGTTATCCTGAACATAATTAAAAGGTCTTTCCTATATATTTACGAAAAAGCCCCGTAACCTTGGTTACAGGGCTTTTTCAGGAGAAACTTTTAATTTAAGTAATGGTGTCTCGCCCTGTGCAAAACACCTTTGCAAACTGATACCGTCATTCTGAGCGTAGTCGAAGAATCTTAACTCCCTATGAAATCATAAGATTTACCAAACATTCCGCTCTTTCAGACCCTTTTAATCAATTACCCACGGATTTTCAGCAACAGGAACAAGTCCTTCTGCAGAATCCCAAAGGAAAATCTGTGCTGTTTCATATGCCTTGTCTGTCATATCAAAGGTTGCTGTGCCTTCACCATTTGCAATTTCACCCTCACCGGGAGTTGAAACATCAACCATTCTGTCATATGCATCAAAAAACGCAAGAACGGGGAACGCCTTTTCCTTGTTGCCTGTTTCAAATGCTATATCAACTGTTGAATCGGTCTTGTTTGTAATTGCCATTGCACCCTTGTTCACAACAAGAAGATTTTCATAATCAACATATGTACCTTCATTTGTGCCATAGTTCTTGTGGAACAGGAATCTAACCATTGAACATTTCACCTGTGAAGCACCATTAGCAATCTTCACATCAGAAAGCTGTGTATATTCATCACTTCCGAATTCTGCTCTGTACACATACGATGTATACTGACCGTTTACCAACTTGTAACTGAACTTCTTGCCGCGGGCAGCTTCTTCAACGGGAATACGGAACATTCTTGCCTGGCCACCATCGTCGGTTGTGCACACAATTGCTTCTCTGCCTGCAACATTTTTCGTATTCTTACCATACATCTCAAAAGAAATTACGTCGCAATCTGTTGTCATATCAAAGGTAACAACATAATTGAATGCATCGTAACCGTCGCCAATATTGGCATCAGGATTTTCCTCATCATATGCTCCGATTTCACCCCCGGGAAGATTCCATGTTTTGCCGAGTGCTGCCGTCTGATTTACAGGTGTCCTTTCTTCAAGAAGAACACTGTTTGTGTCAAACAATGTGTCGGCAGGTGTTGTCTTGAGAGCTACGTTGTCAACATTATAAACCGCCTTGTACTGTTCTGTTTTGCTTCCGTCTTCGCCTGAAACATAATAGAAATTACCACTGCAGGAATAAAGACCCATGCTCATATCAGCATTGCCCGTAAGGGATCTTACATTTGCATACGCCTGGGCAACATAAACGCTGTCTGTTGCAGGCGCAACCGTTGTCACAGGAGTTGCATTAACAATTGTGCCTGTTGACAAATCCTTAACTGTCACGCTGATGTTGTTTGCAATTGTTGCAGCTTTAAAGGTTGTCATTGCTGAAATTGCTTCGTTGTTAACATCAATTTTCACATGATACCACTTGTTTGTGGCAAGAGATTCAGCAGGCAAAGCCGCAGCATTGGTAACTGTTGCATGGGGCTGAAGGTCGATATCTGTGAACAAGTCAGGTGAAAGCATAAGAACTGCAGGATTACCTGTGTCATCACCCCAGGGAATAATCAGGTTAAATGCTGCTGATGCATACTTGGGATAGATATCAAATTCAACACTATACTTTGCATATCCCGTAACTTCACCAAAACCTACCTGTGATGTATATCCGGTTTGTGCCGAGCCATCTTCTTTTTCAAGATAGAAAGCCGCCATATTAAGCACATTGCCGTATGCTTCATCGTCGCTAGCAATAACCGATCTCTGAGAACCGGATACATCGGACCAACCACCTACAATCGTGGAAAGCTCGCCTTTTCTGGGGTCATAACCCGCGCTCACACCTTCAAAGCCTTCGGTAAATACCTCAGACTCAGCACCGGGGCTGTATGTAGGAAGTGCCGCCGATGCACCTATTGCAAACACAGAAACAAGCACTGCCAGAGTGATTGCAAGACTAATTAGCTTTTTCATAATTTTTCCTCCCTTAAATTTTTGGCTTTTCAGCCGATTTATATTTAAACCCATTCAATGTCGGCCGGGACAACTCTTGCCGATTAGAGCCGTCTGACACGAAACGGAAATAAATATACAAAAGCAACATAAATTTCAGGTAATAATTACCAACTTTGCAATTATACCTTTCCACCTTTTTGTATAACTTAATTTTATCACAGTCAATTTTCAATGTAAATTTACCAAACGGACATCCATAAAGTACCAAATGTCCCCTGCCTCAATGATGATCATTTTAAGGATAACTCCTCCATGCATTTCCTCCCCAAAACAAACAAATGCGCCACATGGCAAGTATTAACTTGCTATATGACGCATTTGTTATTTCACACTTTCCGTGAAATTGATTGGTGGAGCCGACGCGTAACCCACGGTTTTCACGGAAAATAAAATATAACTGTTAAACACGGTCTTCAAACAGTAAAACGCACGGAAAACGCACCAAAAGACCGCAAGGTTGATACAACTGAAACCCCTTGATATCAAGGGGTTTCAGTTGTATCAACCTTGCGGTTGGATTGTGGTGCGCCGGGAGGGACTCGAACCCCCGACCTACTGGTTCGTAGCCAGTCACTCTATCCAGCTGAGCTACCGGCGCATATTGGGTGCAAAAACTTTCCTGCCGCCAACGTTTATATATTCTACCACATATTTTTCAAAAAAGCAAGTCTTTTTTGAAAATTTTTTTATTCTTTTTTTATTTACATTTTTGTAACACTATTGTAAGAAATATTCTGTTTACAATGTTTTCAGATTTTGCTATACTGAAATTAAATTTTCGACGAGTTTTTACAGGAAGTGTTTATATGTATATCAAAAAACTTTTAAAATCACTTGTAGCATCAATGATTTGTTTATCTTGTTGCCTGTCCGCATTAACCGCCTTTGCTTCTGTTCTGGGGACTGCGAAAATCAACGGTTATACCAAGCAAATCGGCGAAGGGACATTTTTCACACATAACCTTTTTTACAGTGACCAGAAAGGTGTCGGACCACAAAGTGAAAACTATGTCACCTATACGCCCAATGCCTCCGTTATTCCTACTTTGACATATGGTGAAAAAATTTTCGGAGCCGAACTTCTTTCCGATTCCACATCCAAGCTTGAATCCAAGGGAACAGATGTTCTTGCTGGAAGTAATGCTGATTTTTTCTCACTGCAAACAGGTGTTCCTATGAGCAATGCAATCATAGACGGAAAAATCATTACCAAAGATGCCAGCGGACAGGATTGCATCGGAATTATGGAAGACGGAACCGCCTTTATTTCATACGTCTTCTTTCATTCTTATTTGGTTAAAGAAGACGGTTCAAAAGTTACCATTCATAATATAAATAAATACCGTCAACCATACTCAGTCTATCTGATGTCAGATGAGTTCTCTGATAAAACCCGAAACACAACCAAGGGTTTTGATGTTGTTCTTGGCTCCATTGAAGGTGAAATGCGATTGGGTTCCCACCTGACAGCAGTTGTGGAATCCGTAACCGAAACTGCTTCATCCGCACCCATTCCAAAGGGGAAGCTGGTGCTAACCGTCGACGCAAAGGCATCGGCAGAACTGGTTGACCCAATCAAATCCCTGACCGAAGGCGAAAAAATCTCCATTCATTTCGGGGCAGAAGGCGACCCAAGATGGAACGAGGTAAAAACCGGTATGGGTTCTGTCGGCAGCAGACTTCTCACAAACGGCGAAGTTAACCCCAACCTTGCCACAGGTGCTGCCCCAAGAACTGCAATCGGCATAACGAAAGACGGTAAAATCATTCTGTATACCATTGACGGACGTCAAAGCGGACACAGCTATGGGGTTCAGCTTAAAACTCTCGCAAACCGCATGAAGGAACTGGGGTGTACTGATGCCCTGAATCTGGACGGTGGCGGTTCAACCGTCATAACCGCACAATTACCCGGAAACCACTATTCTACTATTAAAAACAAGCCCTCCGATGGAAAGGAACGCAAAGTTTCTACATTTTTCTACTTCATAAACACAGAAAAAAAGACAGGTGAATTTGCTCATCTCCACCTCTATCCCGATATGAACTATGTCCTCAAAGGTGCCGAGCTTCAGCTTTCCGTGCTGGCAACAGATACAGCTTTTTATCCCGTTGAGGTTCCTGAAGACACTGTTTTTTCTGTTCAGGAAGGGAAAAGCAGTCATATCACAGAGGACGGTCTCTTCACCGCAAAGGAAAACGGTCTTATTACGGTTTATGCAACATCCGGTGACATAAAAGGTTCCATAGGCATAACCTGCCTTGAAACCCCAACCGATCTTATCGTAAAAAATAAAAAGACAGGAAAACAGATAACTTCTCTTGCCTTGGATCCCGAAGAAACCGTTCCGATGACAGCTGACGCCTTTGGCGGATATAACCAACTGACCGAAACCGATGATTTATTCACTTGGAAAGCCGACCCAGGCATTGGAAGTTTTGACGAGAATCATATCTTCACCGCCTCTGACGAATATGGAGCATCAGGCAATATATACGTTTCCGCAGGTAACAAAACAGTCACAATTCCGGTTTCATTGGCAAAAGCAAGCAGCGATGATCCTGCGGCATATCCGATTATTGATATGACATTTGACGAAGGCATTCTGAACGGTACTGTTTCCTGTGAATACAATATCGCCACCGAAGCAGACGGAATCTCACTCCGTGCCGATGGCAAAGAAGCAGAATTCACATACGATTCCGAAACAGGTAACTTTGTTGCCGAGCTTGATTCCGAAACGCAGAAAATAACGGTTTATGCCACAAACAGCTTTGGCTTCACATCCTTCAGCACCATTACTGTTGACGGAAATGAGACAGAGACACCCTTTGTTGACACCGTTGACCACTGGGCCGAAGATGTTATAAACTATATGTATTCCCAAGGAATAATCAATGGCGACCCCACTGACGGAGCCTTGAAATTTTACCCTCAAAAGCAAATGACACGTTCAGAATTTGCTGTTATGACTGTCAGATATCTCGGCTTAAACGCAGATGACTTTGAAGACACTGCCCTTCCTTATTCAGACATTGAAGACATCCCGCAATGGGCACTGAACAGCTTCAAGGCACTTTACGCAGCAGATATTCTCAAAGGAAGATATGTTTCCGAAACAGAAAGCTGTGCTGACCCGCTTTCATCAATCAGCCGTGCAGAAGTTGCAACAATAGTTGCCAGGACTCTCCCCGATGGCTTCTTTGAAACAGAAATCGTCGCAACTGATAGCGAAGCTGTTGCCAACTGGGCAGAACACGGCTTCTCGGTTATGATGAACATCGGGGCTATGAGAGGCTACGAAGACGGAAGCCTTCTTCCTTCAAACCCGGTCACCAAAGCTGAAGCTGCAAAAATTCTCTACTCCACAATGTAGCTATTGACAAATGCCAACATATGATGTAAAATATAATAAAGATTATTCCGGTAGGTAAGGCTACCACAGGGATACGGATTGCTGCCGCGAAATGGTGGAGACACCATAAGATGGTTGAGCAGGCTATATCGAACTCAAGGTATCGTCTAATGCAATTTCATCGCCCTGCGAAGCTAAAGCTCGAACGGTGACATCACTATTTTGGCTCGTTCAAATTTCCCTGTGTCATTGTTCACCCAACGGCACAGGGATTTTCTTTTGCAAATATTACAAGAAACAGGAGGAAACGCAATGATTGAAGAAATTTTGACCCTAATAGAAAACAAGGAATTTGTTAAATTGCGAAGTACTCTGTCCGAAATGAATGCAGCCGACATAGGCTTGCTTTTTGACGAAATTCCGGAGGAATATGTCCTCAGTATTTTCAGGCTTCTCCCAAAAGAGCTGGCGGCTGAAACCTTTGTTGAAATGGAAGCCGACACACAAGAACATCTGATAAAAAAATTCAGCGATAAAGAACTTCGTGATGTGCTTGATGAAATGTTTGTGGATGACACCGTCGACATTATTGAAGAAATGCCCGCAACGGTTGTGAAAAAGATTCTTGCACAGACAGACCCTCAGACCCGTTCTGAAATCAACAAAATTCTCAACTATCCAAAAGACAGTGCCGGCAGCATTATGACCATAGAGTATGTTAATCTGAAAGCATCTATGACCGTTGCCGAAGCCTTTGACCGAATCAGAAGAACCGGTGTGGACAAAGAAACAATCTACACGTGTTACGTAACCGACCCAAACAGACATCTTATAGGTATTGTCACCGTAAAAGATTTGCTTCTGAATTCCTACGAAACAAAAATCGGCGATATGATGGAAACAAACGTAATCTATGTTGACACAACTGAAGACAAAGAGAACGTTGCCAATATGTTCAACAAATACGACTTCCTTGCTATGCCGGTTGTTGACAAGGAAACCCGACTGGTGGGAATTATTACATTTGACGATGTTATCGACGTTATTCAGGAAGAGCATACCGAAGATATCGAGAAAATGGCAGCTATTCTTCCCTCCGAAAAGCCGTATCTGAAAACCACAGCATTGGAAATCTTCAAAAACCGAATTCCATGGCTGATGCTTCTTATGCTTTCAGCCACCTTCACGGGAAAAATCATCAGTTCCTTTGAAAAAACCCTCCTTACCAAGTGCGTTGTGCTTACAGCATTCATTCCTATGCTCATGGGAACAGGCGGAAATTCCGGCGGTCAGGCATCGGTAACCATTATCCGAAGCCTTTCGCTGGGCGATGTTGAAATGAGGGATATTCTGAAAATCCTGAAAAAAGAGCTTTTTGTTTCACTTTTTTGCGGAATTGCTCTTGCAGCAGTAAACTTCGGAAAAATGCTTCTTATCGACCGTGGCACAATCATAGCATCCGAACAGGACCCGGTTATTATTTCCCTGATAGTTTCTCTGACGTTGCTTGCAACCGTGGTTTGTGCAAAGCTTGTGGGCTGTAGCCTGCCGATTATCGTAAAACGTTTCGGCTTTGACCCGGCAGTTACCGCAAGTCCCTTTGTAACAACAATCGTTGATGCAATTTCCCTTGTTATTTACTTTACCGTTGCAATGCAATTCTTGAATTTTTAGTACCATTAAAATTCCCGCGGAGCTACATAAGTTTTTATTCAAAATATGAATGATATTTTATTTTGGACATTGCCACATCATCAATATGTAGTTCCGCACACACATCAATAAAATAGCCATCAGTCATAGATGCAATAAAGTCTGTTACGATATCATCCGGGTCTGCAGTAATCTTTCTGGATTTCTTGTCACGGTAGTTTTCACCCATTATGTAATCGTTCAGATAATGCTGAAAAATCGGCGACTTGAAATTACGTTTTTCAAAATCATCGAGCATCCTTGCATAAAGCTTTTTCATCAGAGGCTTTATGCTTTCACGGTAAGGCTCACGCTCATCCTCCGCTTCATAAATCAAGCGATTGTTTTCCGCAATCAAATCCCGCAAATCCGCAAAAACTTCTTCATCCATATTAAGGCAGGGCTGATTTATACTGTTTTTTATGATATTTATAATAACATTGGAAATTATATCTCGGTTTTTTGTTCCAATCAAACGTTCATCTTTGAATTTTTCTTCAGTAATAACCTTGACACGATAAAGATCCTGTCGATCCTTTCCCGCATACGCAAGCATATCGCTCACCCTCACAACGCACCCTTCAAGGGTATTGGGTCGCAGTTGTTTGTGAAAGTCCTTTTCAGCATAACACTTTTCCATCAACACATCAAACTCATCAAAAGACTGTAATTTCGAAGGGTAATATTCTTTGTATACCTTCTCGCCATTGTGTGCAATAATACCACTGAGGGTCTGAATGGTCAGATTGTTGTTCAAGATATATCTGAAAATCCTTGCACTGTGAACATTATGATTGAAAAACTTCGCACTCCCTTTGCGTTTTAATGTACTTTCGCTGTAACACTCATTGAGGAACTCCTCACCAATATGTCCAAAAGGAGTGTGCCCCATATCGTGTCCCAAGGCAATTGCCTCAATCAAATCCAGGTTAAGCTTCAATGCTCTGCCAATGGTTTTCGCAATCTTCGAAACAAGCTGAACGTGAAGGGCACGCCTTGTCACATCATCGTTCTTATAAAACGAAAACACCTGTGTTTTGTCGGTATATCTGTTGTAAAAAGGGTTATATATAACATAGTCCACATCATAGGAATAGGGTGGACGAATTATATCGTATCTTGGAGCTTTTGAAGCTCTGACAGCATCTTCATTCTTCGCAGCATACGGCGACAGATTTATGTCATATATTTCGTTTATTTCTTCAAGATACCGTTTTTCACCTGCTGTAAATTCAAAATACTTTTTCATAGTTCACCTCCTGTGTATATATTGTATTATATATGCGAAATTTTTTCAATAGCTGACAAAATAATATTCTTATTTTCCCTCTCAGAAAGTATGTCAAAATTAATATATGTCGAAATCACACATATGCCTATTTCAAAAGCTTTTTTACTCTTTTCTTGTTTTTTGTTTGCAAATCTTAGGATTTTTTTAAAAAAATAATAAATCTCGCTATTGGAATTTAAAATTCCAGGTAGTATAATTATTAGTGATAATTTATGTCATATAAGACTTTATATCATACAAATACGCAAACCAATGCCGTTTATGCCATTAACTATGGCTCTCCTAAAGCAAATTTTGGAATATATTTCAACCCACCTGGCCAAGCCCATCACTCTTGAGGAAATTGTCGCATCTGTGTATCTTTCAGTACCTTATTGCTGTCATCTGGTAAAAAAAGAGTTGGGCACAACCATTTATGAGATTATTCTGCAGGAAAGAATTGCTCTCGCCAAGGACTGTCTTGCATCAGGAGAAACCCCCTTAAGCGAAATACCCTATATATGCGGTTTCAATGATTACAGTCACTTTTACAAAACCTTCAAGAAATACACCGGAACAAGTCCATCAAAATTCAAATAAACATTTTTAAGTATTATACACCCACTCTTCACGGATGTAAATGTAATAAATTAACTATTCTCAATAAAAATATCAAAATTTAAGCACAAAAGGTTCAGGCATTACCCGAACCTTTTTTCAATTCTACACTTTCCTTATCCTTTTCCAGCTGATTTTTCAACTCATCAAGACTGTCGAACTTCTGAATATCCCGAAGTCTCTTCAAGAACTGAACCTGGATTGTTTTTCCATAAAGATTTCCTTTGTAATCCTTAATGTATGTTTCAATGTTTTTTTCTTTAACATCCACAGTGGGCTTTGCGCCAATATTGGTTATTCCATAAAAAACCATTCCGTCAAAAAGCACTCTTGAAAGATATACACCGTCCTTCGGTTCTACAATCCCTTGTGGAATACTGATATTTGCTGTGGGAAATCCGATTGTTCTTCCAAGAGCCTTCCCGTGAACAACCGTACCCGAAACAGAAAATGGGCGACCCATATATTCCTGTACCTTTTCCATTTTTCCGGCACTGACAAGCCCTCGGATTTCCGTACTTGAAATCACCTTGTCCAGCTTGATGCAAGACTTCACAAAAACATTTATACCGTATTTCTCACATTCTTCCCGTAGCTTTTCCGTGTCACCTTCCGCCATATGCCCAAAGCGGTAATTGTCTCCCGAAAAAACAGCCTCCGCATTATACTTATCAGCAAGATATTCCGAAACAAACTCCCTGTATCCGATGGCTTTGAACTGTGGAGAAAACTCCTCCACCACCACAATATCAGCTCCCAGTTTTTCCAAGATTTCGATTCTTCTCTCAAGACTGTTCACTCTGACTGCACACGGAACTTCAACAAGCTGTACAACAGCAGGAATGTCCGCCTTCTTTGCATAACGGACAGCACTTCCTATAACCTCGGTATGTCCCTTGTGCAATGCATCAAAAGACCCCAGAGCAACTGCGGTCTTTTTGTCACCTATTAAGTTTTTCAGGTCATTGCTATTGGTAACAATCATTTTTGTTTCCTTTCCTCAATGAAATCCGAACTTTATACCCAAATGCAACAAATAAATAATAAAGCACAAAAAATGGTTTCATTTGGAAAACACCTGCGTTTTCTTTCATTTTTTATTCTTTCTTATCTATTCTTCCAACTACGCTCCGCCATAGAAGCTTTTTATTATTTCAAGACGCTCTTCACCCTGCTTTGCAAGAGCAAGGAATTCATCTTTTTCATCAAACACACGGTATATTTCGCCGTCTGCCAACCCCTGAACAGTTATTTTCATACCGTTTCGAACACGATACGCATTTCGCTCCGCAAGGACTATTTTTTTGCATTCCGGAAGAGCTTCCGAAACAGGAGTCATAAAGCTGAAGTCCTCACGCCTTGCCATTTCCTCGATTTCTTCAAGAGTATAGGCATCAACAACATCAAACCGACCGCTTTTTGTTCTGTGCAGTGCGGACATATGCCCGCCGCAACCCAAAGCCGCTCCGATATCATTACAAAGCGTACGGATATAAGTCCCCTTTGAACAGTCAACCAGCATATCAACCGTATTACTCTCAAGGTCAATTTTTATAATCTCAATATTATGAATTGTGATTGTTCTGGGTTCACGTTCAACCACAACCCCTTCTCTGGCAAGTTCATAAAGCTTTTTGCCGTCGATTTTTATAGCTGAATACATAGGCGGAATCTGCGTTACGTCTCCCACAAAGCTTTGAATTACGTCACGAATCTGTTTCTCGGTAACATTCACCTGAAAACTCTCAATAATCTCTCCGCTTGCATCCTGAGTATCTGTGAAAGCTCCAAGCTGAAGCCTTGCCCGATACTGCTTGTTTGCAGCCGTGAGATACTCCACCATTTTTGTGCCTTTTCCCACACACATAGGAAGAACCCCCGAAGCCTCAGGGTCAAGGGTTCCTGTATGTCCTATCTTTTTTATATTCAGAATTTTTCTCAATCTGTAAACAACATCATGGGAAGTTATTCCCAAAGGCTTGTTCACGTTTACTATTCCGTCCATTTTTGTTTATTCTCTATTCTTTTTTATTTCTTCTTTATTCCTTCTGTCATTCTGAACGAAGTGAAGAATCTTTCGAGATGCACCGAATCAGTTCAGTCCAACAGAAAAACTATTTGTGTTCTAAACAAATTGCTTTTTGATTTCATCAACCAATTCCGCCTTAACTTCTTCAAGCGGCTTGCGAATAAGAAAACCGCTGGCTTTTATGTGTCCGCCGCCGCCAAAAGCAACCGCCGTCCGTGCCACATCCAGAGAGCCGTTGGAACGAAGGCTGACCTTGAATGCACCATCCTCGCGTTCACGAATATAAACTCCAACTTCAGCACCCTCCACCGAACGTGGAAGCTCCACAATTCCGTCAATGATTTTCTCATCAACTCCAAGCTCACTGAAGTCCTCCTCGGTTATGGCAAGGATTGCAATTTTACCATCGTCAAAAAGCTCCAGATTATCAATTCCACGCTTATATGCCTTGAAATATCCAAAGCTTTTTGTGTCAAAAATCTGTTTTGACAAATCACCCACATCAATGCCTGTTTCCAGCAATTTTGCCGCAACTCTGTGAGTTTTGGGGGTTGTGGATGAATACTTGAAGCTACCTGTGTCACAGGTTATTGCAACATATAGATTGTTGGCAATATCCTGAGTTAGTTCAACGCCAAGAGCCTCGGCAAAATCATAAATAATTTCACCTGTTGCAGGAGCATCAACCACACAGGTGGCTTCAGCATATTCAATATGGGTCATATGGTGGTCGATTGCCGCAGTATTTCCCGAAAATAAGTCTTTCAGGCTGCCCATTCTCTTGAAATCAGCACAATCCACAGCAATTTTTAAATCACAATCTTCAACTGCAATTCCCGACTTTTCGGTTCCTTTGATGAGTTTATATTCCCTTGTTTGTTCATCACCTTCACGGAGAAAAACCTCTGCCTTCTTACCCATTGACTGCAAAATCAGCTTCAAACCAAAAGCACTGCCCAAAGCATCCCCGTCAGGGTTTTCGTGATTGAATATTGCAATTCGCTGTGCCGCTTTTATTTTTTCAACAACACTCTGCATCAGGCTTTCCTCCCTTAAAGATTCTTCAGCACTTCGTTGATGTGTGCACCATATTCAATGGAGTTATCAAGAACAAAGGTAAATTCAGGAGTGTTCCGAAGATTAATCCTTCTTCCCACTTCCTTGCGGATGAACCCTGATGCGCTTTTCAAGGCATCCATTGCACCTTTCTGAATATCCTCGCTGCCCAAAACACTTATATAAGCCTTGGCAAACTTCAAATCCTTTGTTACATTCACATTAACAACCGAAACCACAGACTTCGACAGTCTTGGGTCTTTCAGCTCACGGATAATCATACTCAGTTCTCTTTTAACTTCTTCCGAAATTCTGTCAATTCTGTTATATGCAGGCATAATTTGCCTCCTTTTTAAAGTAGAGTCGGCACATTGCCGCCCATATAGGATAATCAAACAACCGCAGGAGATAGGAAAAATTGATTTGGAATACACAAACCGAACCCAAAATTGCATTTTGGGGAACCCGAAATCGTACTGCGTGTACGATGAGCGGTGAGGTTTGTGCGTTCCGGACAATTTTTACATCTACTACTGTGGCTGAATCTGTTCCATAACATAAACCTCAACAATATCGCCTTCCTTGATATCATTGAACTTTTCAATACTGATACCGCATTCATAACCGCTGTTTACTTCCTTAACATCATCCTTGAAACGCTTCAGTGATGCAAGCTCGCCTTCGTGGATAACAATACCGTCACGAACGATACGAACAAGGCTGTTACGCTGAACCTTACCATCGGTAACGTACGCACCACCGATTGTTCCAACACCGGAAACCTTGAAGGTTGTTCTGATTTCAACGTGACCTGTGATTGCTTCACGGAACTTGGGTGCAAGCATACCCTTCATAGCTGCTTCAATATCTTCAATAGCATCATAGATAACACGATACAGTCTGATATCAACCTCTGAACTATCAGCCGCAACTGTTGCGCCGGGTGTTGGACGAACGTTGAATCCGACGATAATGGCATTTGATGCACTTGCAAGCATAACATCGGACTCAGTAACCGCACCAACGGCACCGTGAATAACGTTAACACGTACTTCTTCGTTGGTGATTCTTTCAAGAGACTGGCGAACAGCTTCAACAGAACCCTGTACGTCCGCCTTAACAATGATATTCAGGTCTTTCATTTTGCCTGCTTCAATGTGTTCAAAGAGGTTTTCAAGCGAAACAGTCTGATTTGCCTTCTGGGCTTCCTGCTTTGCCTTGAACTTTCTCGCTTCAACAACTTCTCTTGCCTTTCTTTCGTCCTCAACAACATAGAACACATCGCCGCCGTCGGGAACTTCTGAAAGACCCAGGATTTCAACAGGAATTGATGGGCCAGCCTTCTTGATTGCCTTGCCCTTATCATCGTTCATTGCACGGACTCTACCCACAGCAGTACCTGCAACAATGATATCCCCAACCTTGAGTGTACCGTTCTGAACAAGCATTGTAGCAACAGGACCTCTACCCTTGTCAAGCTGAGCTTCAATAACAGTACCCTTTGCCAGACGGTTGGGATTAGCCTTCAGTTCCTTCATTTCAGCAACAAGAAGAACCATTTCAAGAAGTCCGTCAATATTGATATTCTGTTTTGCCGAAACCTCAACGCAGATTGTATCGCCGCCCCATTCTTCGGGAACAAGACCGTGTTCAGTCAGTTCCTGACGCACTCTGTCAGGATTTGCACTTTCCTTATCAATTTTGTTGATTGCAACAATAATAGAAACATTTGCCGCCTTGGCATGGTTGATAGCCTCGATTGTCTGGGGCATAATACCGTCATCTGCCGCAACAACAAGGATTGCGATATCCGTAACAAGCGCACCTCTTGCACGCATTGCTGTGAATGCTTCGTGACCCGGCGTGTCAAGGAAGGTAATCTTCTTGTCGTTTACACGAACACGATAAGCACCGATATGCTGTGTGATACCGCCAAACTCACCCTGAGTTACGTTTGAATTTCTGATTGTGTCCAGAAGTGACGTCTTACCGTGGTCAACGTGACCCATAACAACAACAACCGGTGAACGTGGAACCAAAGACTCAGGATCATCTTCCACGTCATTAAACAGTTTATCCTCTTCTGTAAGAATTATTTCTTTTTCTACCTTTGCACCAAAATCTTCAACAATCAATGATGCTGTATCAAAATCAAGGCTTTCGTTCACAGATGCCATAATTCCCAGCATCATAAGCTTTTTGATAACCTCAGTTGAAGATTTTTCAAGACGCTCAGCCAGCTCGCCAACGGTGATTTCGTCAGGAACAAGAACAACCTGTGCTTCCTGCTTCTTTTCCTTCTTAACAAGCTTTTCAAGTTCCTTTGGATCCTGCTTTTCCTTGACAAGCTTGCTCTTTTTGTTACCTGTCTTTATTTTCTGTTTGCCGCCACCCTGACTCTTTACGTGTTCGGGAACAAGCTCCTCAAGTCTCTCGTTGTCAAGACGGTCAAGGTCAACATTGTTTGCGCGGGTATCAACCACACGTGTTTTGCGTGCGGGAGCATCACTTGCAAATCCTCCCTCGGATTCAATTTTTTCAGCCGGTGCTTCCTTTGAAGGTTCAGCTTCTGCTGTTTTTGCGGAATCAGCTTCCTCAGCTGCTTTTTCAGTCTTTTCCGGCTTGGCTTCTGCCTTCTCAACAGTCGCAAACAAAGCAGAAAAGTCCTCCACCTGGTTCTTTTGTGTGATATACTCAAAAATAACGTCCAGTTCTCTTTCATCAAGAGCACTCATATGACTCTTTTCGGAGATACCGTAATCGCTCAGAATTTTTACAATTTCCTTGCCGGGAATTCCAACAAATCCCTTTGAAAGTTCATAAGCTTTAATTTTTGTCATTATACTTCCCCTTTCCGGATGCCATAATACTTCGGCATCATTCTGTTTCAAGGCATTTCAGCATATTATCCGCAATTCCTGCATCTTTCACCGCAAGAACCACAGCGAACTCACGTCCGGTATGCCTGCCCAAATCAAATCTGTTGCTGTATTCAATCATCCTGACCGAATAAAACTCACAACTGTTAACAAACTTCTTTTTTGTATTCTCGGATGCATCAGACGAAACAACAACCAATCTGGCTTCGCCCTTTTTTATGCTGTCTTTCACGGCACCTTCGCCGAAAGCAACCGCCCTCATTCTTGCGGCAAGACCAAGCATCCTGAAAAACTTCACATCATTCATTGGTAGACCACGCCTCCAATGCATCATAAACAGTATCGGGAACTCTCATTGAAAG
This sequence comes from Clostridia bacterium, assembly GCA_045579055.1. Taxonomy (GTDB): domain Bacteria; phylum Bacillota; class Clostridia; order Monoglobales; family Monoglobaceae; genus SIG440. The sequence goes on along the minus strand of JAZNLK010000038.1, from coordinate 9,148 downwards.
ACTGCGTTCAATAGCTCTCGCCTTTCGTGCTTTTCCCAGGCATTCGGCAGCTTTGCAAATATAAGCTCCTCTGCCCTGAATTATGCCGTCCGGGTCAATCGATACGGTTTTGTCCTGTTTCACAATACGCAGAAGTTCATCTTTTTGTTTTTTCACTCTGCATACCGCACACATACGCTGAAGTTTCATAATATCAACCGCCCTTTCGTAATATTTTCACAGCACATCGAGGACGCCATCCCCTACATTATCCCATCCATTCAAAAACGGTGAAATGGACAATTTTTTACCCTTTTTTCAAATTCGATTTAAAAATTGTTCAGATTGCCGTTTTGCAGTGAGTGGTGCCGTACTATTTGTACTGCCCCGAGCAAAAAATGGTGAGATGGACAATTTTTAACCGAATTTTACTCTGCGTTGTCAGGTTTCAAGTCTATCTTCCAACCTGTGAGACGAGCAGCAAGTCTTGCATTCTGTCCTTCCTTGCCGATTGCCAGAGACAACTGGTCAGCAGGAACAATAACACTGCACATTTTCTTTTCTTCATCAACGGTAATTGAAACAACCTTTGCAGGGCTCAGAGCCTGAGTGATATATTCAGCAGGATTTTCGCTGTATCTGATGATATCAATCTTCTCACCGCGAAGCTCATCAATAACCGCCTGAACTCTCATTCCCTTGGGACCGATACAGGTTCCAACAGGATCAACACCTTCAACCGTGGAATGAACCGCGATTTTGCTTCTTGAACCGGGTTCACGGGTGAGACCCTTTATTTCAATCACACCTTTTTTGATTTCAGGAACTTCAAGTTCAAAAAGTCTGCGAACAAGACCCGGATGTGAACGTGAAACCATCAGATGAACACCCTTGACAGAATTTGCAACCTCAACCACAAACACCTTGTACTTTGAACCGGGCTTATAGTTGTCGTTCTTCACCTGTTCATTGGGCATAAGAACAGATTCAGTGTCGCCGATTTCAAGCATAACATTTCTTCTGTCGATTTTTCTTACTGTTGCGGTCATAATGTCGTTTGCACGGTCAGAAAACTCGTCAAATGCCTTTTCACGTTCAGCTTCCCTGATTCTCTGAAGAACAACCTGACGTGCAGTCTGTGCCGCAATTCTGCCGAATGCCGCAGGTGTAACTTCCTTTTCAAGAACGTCGCCTGCTTCATATCTTGCGTCAATCTTCTTTGCATCCTCAACAGAAATTTCACATTCTCTGTCTTCAACTTCTTCAACAATGTTCTTGCGTGCATAAACCTTAATTTCGCCGGTGTCTTCGTCAATGATAACCTTTGCATCCTGAACTGCACCGAAATTCTTTCTGTATGCACTGAGAAGTGCACCGCTGAGTGCATCAAGAACAACATCGCGGCTTATGCCCTTTTCCTTTTCAATCTCGTCCAACAATAAAAATAATTCTGCGCTCATTTTTAATAATCATCTCCTGTTTTATATTTTTATATTAAAAATCAAAGTGTAATTTTACAAAAGTAGTTTCAGCAAGTGGGATTTCAATTTCCCTCTCGCCTGCATCAACAGCAATTTTCTCATCCGCATACGCCTTCAGTTCGCCCGAAATCGCTTTGCTTCCGTCAATGGCTTTATAAAGCCCCACGTCAACCGTCCGTCCCATATACTTTTCAAAGTGTTCGGGGGTTCTGAGCTTCCGCTCAACACCGGGCGACGAAACCTCAAGAATGTAATTCTCCTTGATTGGGTCCTTCTCGTCCATAAACACACACATCGCACGGTTAATCACTTCACACTCATCAAGTGAAATTCCGCCATCTTCCTTGTCGGCATAAATCCTCAGATATCTGGCACCGCCTTCTTTGACATATTCCACATCATAGATATAGCAGCCAACCTCTTCGGCAATGGGCGTCGCACCGTCAATTACCAGTTTTTCAAGTTTTGAATAAGCCATTGCTACCTCCTCTTGTTCGTACCTCTCCTGTTAACGTAAAAGAGTGAGGCTCGCCTCACTCTTTTGAACACCATATTACGTTATAAATATAATACCACAAAAACCCTTATTTGTCAAGCCTTTTTTATAATTTTGGCAAGCTCATCCATAAAGGAGTTTATATCCTTGAACTGACGGTAAACCGACGCAAAACGCACATATGCAATATCATCAAGAACCTTCAGACGTTCCATAACCATTTCGCCGATTTTTTCGGAGGTTACTTCACGTTCAAGCATATTATAAAGCTTTGATTCGATGTCGTCAATGAGTTTTTCAATATCAGCAAGGGTCACTGGTCTTTTTTCGCAGGCACGCAGAATTCCGTTGAGAACCTTTTCACGATCCCAGGTTTCACGCAAGCCGTCCTTTTTCACCACAATCATAGGGATTGTTTCAATCTTCTCGTATGTTGTGAAACGCTTTCCGCATTCGAGGCACTCTCTGCGGCGTCGGATGGTTGTCCCTTCCTCCGTGGAACGTGAGTCTATAACCTTACTTTCCAAATGACCGCAAAATAAACAACGCATTTACATCATCTCCAAGCAACAAAATACTATATATTGTGTATATTTTAACACAAATTACGCAATTTGTCAACCGATTGAATGAATACCTGTAATTTTATGTGCGAATTATTCTTTTTACACACTCTCATCAGTTTTGAACCGACCCAATACCGTAGCACCACTCACTTCTCCGCATTTTTTAGCTTTTCATTCACCAAAAATCCAAATCTTTTTTCAAGAACCTTTTTGTCCATTCCACCCTCGGCACAAAGGCTGAGTTCAATCACATTTTCCGCCCACAATTCATCCGCTCCCACAATAAATGTATGGGATGTCGGAAACTGCTCTTTCAGAATTTCCAAAGTCCGGCGACAGGTTTCGGTGCCTTGCGTTCTGTCCGAAAGTCTTATACCTGCAATCACAACGTCCTTTCTGCATAGAACAGCAACCGTTTTAACCGTTCCAAGCTTTGAAATATTCTGAACTGCACGGACATTTTCTCTTTCATTGCCTCTTGCTTTCCCACGGATTATTTTATCCGGAGTGGAACATCCGTTCAAAAAAACACATCCGGCAACAAACATTGTAAGCATCAGTTTTTTTGTCATATCTCCACCGTCTTTTCGAAGCTTTTGTTTTGCAATAAAATTTCCTTGATTTATATTATTTTACTTTTTTGAAACAAATATTCAGAATATTTGAGCCACCAAAACGCCAAAATATAAGTGAACCAATCAACAAAAAAAGGAGCGATTTTGATATGAACGCAATTGCTTTGTTTCTGGTCATAATCGGCGCCATAAACTGGGGAAGTATCGGACTTTTCGGAGTTGATATTGTTGCATCGCTTTTTGGCGGGCAGGCATCCGTTATGAGCCGTATTATCTTCACTCTTGTAGGTATTGCAGGTTTATGGTCAATTTCCTTTTTCTTCAAGGAAACCCCGATTATCGATCGAATGGACTAAAAGCATCTTTGGTTTCGTATAGTAAGGTTTAATACCAATAGGCACAAAGCCTTATTATACAAAAGGGTTCTTTCATAAATGCTGAGGTGTGTTCAAAAGACCCTTCGCCAGGCTCAGGGTGACAAAATTGATCAAACGATTGCCGTATGTATCATTTTGTGCTGAGCAAATGCGAAGTCGAAGAATCTTAAACCCCGGCAAGCAGACAGAACTTACAAAAAATCCTTGCAACATTCCGTTGCAAGGATTTTGTCTTTTTCATTAGTTTTCAACCATAGCCGAGAAATATTCGTGAAGCTTTTCCGCATTCTTGTGTTCCGCTACCTTCACCTTGTCACCCATTGACCGCTCATACATAACAGTTGTCACAAGATATAAATTTTCACTTTCGTGAATACCAAGCATTTCCTTTATCTCAGGAATATCTTTCAGGTTGACAGTGCTCTGGATAACCTCGGGATACACTCTTTCAAAATAATCCAGATACGGCTGGTCAAGAATATATGTCTGATAGTCATCAGCCGAAAGTTCAAGATTTATTTTGCTGTATACCGCATGTTCTTCAGGCTGCAGTGCTTCCTTTCGTATATCCGCCGGATATTTATATATAAATACATCCTTTGAACCGTTGCCGTTGATTTCGTCAATCTGACCTTTCAACATTTCGCCGAACATATCGGTTTTTTCGTCCTCATATGTTCTGACCGTATACATGGCAATATTCATATCATACACCTTTGCGTTTATACACTGAACAGCCGTCCATGCAATGAAAATCACCGACAAAAGAATTATGATTACAGGCTTTTTGTAATATCCCCAATAATGCCTCACCTTTTCTCTAAAAGGAAGGTCCTTTACCATCTGCTTTGCTCTGAGTCCTTCTGCGTCCATATTCTACACCTCTCTTAATGTTACAATAATAACACATAAGAAGATTTTTCTCAAGTATAATTTTAAAATTTAACATTTATTTAACAAAAGGGACTGTTTTCAGAACAGCCCCTATGAATTATTAAAGCAAATCAGCCATATCAAGAATAAGTCTTTCGGTCTTTTCCCAACCAAGACAGGGGTCAGTGATTGACTTTCCGTAAATACATTCACCTATCTTCTGAGCACCATCTTCAATATAGCTTTCAATCATAAAGCCCTTAACAAGCTTCTTTATGTCCGCATTGTGACGGCAACTATGCAAAACTTCCTTTGCAATTCTGACCTGCTCAAGATACTTCTTGCCCGAGTTTGCGTGATTGGTATCAACAATTACAGCAGGATTAGCAAGGTCTGTCTTAGCATATTCTTCACAAAGATGAAGCAAATCTTCATAGTGATAGTTGGGGAGCGACTGACCGTGCTTATTCACATATCCTCTGAGAATAGCGTGAGCACAAGGATTGCCTTCGGAATGCACTTCCCATCCACGGTAGATGAATGTATGCTTATGCTGAGCCGCAGTAATGGAGTTCATCATAACCGAAATATCACCGCTGGTCGGGTTCTTCATACCAACAGGAATATCAAGTCCGCTGGCTGTCAGTCTGTGCTGCTGATTTTCAACACTACGTGCACCAATTGCAACATATGCAAGAATATCATTGAGATATCTGTAGTTTTCGGGATAGAGCATTTCATCCGCACAGGAAAAACCTGTTTCCTGAAGTGCACGGATGTGAAGCTGACGAATTGCAACAATACCCTTATACATATCGGGTTTCTCATTGGGGTCAGGCTGGTGAAGCATACCCTTGTATCCATCACCTGTGGTTCTAGGCTTGTTTGTATAAATTCTCGGAATAATGAGAATTTTATCCTCAACCTTGTCCTGAACCGTACGCAACCTTGAGATGTAATCAATAACGCTGTCTTCATTGTCTGCCGAGCAGGGGCCGATTACCAGAATCAGTTTGTCCGACTTACCCGTAAAGACATCCTTAATTTCCACAGCACGCTTTTCAACAAGAGCCTGAATTTCCGCTGTGACAGGATAATGTTCCTTGACCTCCATAGGTATTGGAAGCTTTCTTTCAAAATTCATATTCATTTTTTGTCCTTCTTTCCGGTAAGCTAACATTCTGAATTTATTATTTCCATAATAAATTACACACTACAGTTTATCACATTAATGCGCTAAAGTCAATAGGATAATTCAAAAAATTTGTATAAAAATTCTGTATAGCATCCATAGCTGAGCCAACAGGAACCTTGTAATTTTCGTACCGAGAATCGAATCCAAAATTATATTCTTTTTCAAACATAATCCCTACCGTGCACCGATTTTTCTGAACTTGTTATATCTTTCGTCAAGCAAAGAATCAATCGACATTTTTTTCTTTTGCGAAATCTGCTCCCACAGATATTTTTTAAGTTCTGATGCAATCTCATCCACCGAACGGTCTGTTTCGGGAATAATCTTTTCAATGACACCCAGTTCATAAAGATTTTCAGCTGTGAACTTCAGAGCTTCAGCCGCATCAGGGGCTTTTGCGGCATCTTTCCATAGAATTGTTGCACAAGCTTCAGGAGAGATAACCGAATAAATTGCATTTTCAAGCATCACAACAGTGTTACCAACACCCAATGCCAACGCACCACCGCTTCCGCCTTCTCCAACAACAACCGAAATCACAGGAGTTTTCAGTGTCATCATTTCATAAAGATTTTCTGCGATTGCCTCTCCCTGACCTCTCTCTTCAGCCTCAATACCGGGATATGCACCGGAGCTTCCGATAAAGCAAATAACCGGTCTTTTAAACTTTTCAGCTTCCTTCATAAGACGAAGTGCTTTTCTATATCCTTCAGGAGTGGGGCAACCAAACTTTCTTCTCATTCTGTCCTCTATTGTGTCGCCACGCTCCATGGCGACCACTGTCACAGGCTCACCGTTCAGGAATCCAATGCCTGCCACAATTGCCGGGTCATCCCCAAAACGACGGTCACCGTGAAGCTCCATAAAGTTATCAACCAGCATTTTCATATATCCGCCTGCCGAAGGTCTCCCGCTGCCTCTTGCAGCTTTGGCTCTGTCATACGCTGTTGTTAATGTATTTGTCATTATGCCGCACCTCCCACATTATGCATTTTCAGAAGCATCGAAAGGGTTTCTTTCATCTTTGCTCTTTCCACAATTGTGTCAACAAACCCGTGATTCTGCATAAACTCTGCACGCTGGAATCCTTCCGGGAGTGTTTTGCCGGTTGTCTGTTCAATAACTCGTGCCCCTGCAAATCCAACCAGGGCTTTGGGTTCTGAAATAATAATATCACCAAGCATCGCAAAGCTTGCAGTAACACCGCCGGTTGTGGGGTCTGTCAAAACAGTTACATAAAGATTTCCGCCATCGCTATGCCGTTTCACCGCTCCGCTGACTTTAGCCATCTGCATCAGCGACAAAATCCCTTCCTGCATTCTTGCTCCGCCTGATGTTGTGAATCCGATTACCGGCATCTTCTTTTCGGTTGCATACTCAAAAAGCCGTGTAATCTTTTCGCCCACAACGGTTCCCATACTTCCCATCATAAAGTTTGAATCCATAACAAAAATACAGATATCCATTCCGTCAATCTTCGCCGTTCCGCAAACCACACCTTCATTAAGTCCGCTTGCAGACTTTGCCTTTTCCAGCTTTTCTTCATAATCAGGAAAATCAATAATGTTGGAGCTGCTCAGTTCCGCATAAAGCTCCGAAAAGCTGTTTTTATCAACAGTCACAGCCAATCTTTCAAAAGCACCCATTCTCATATATGTTCCACAATCCGGGCAAACCATAAAGTTTTCCGCAAAAACCGAAGACGTTGCTGTCTTACCACATTTTTTGCAGGTCTTTTCTTTTTCTTCACGACCGCCCTTTAAAAATCCGAATAAATCTTTCAATCCCATAATTACCTCCCGTTCTATCCGGTGATTGCAAACGAAAACTCAGCACTTACGCACTTCTTTCCATTCACAAATCCCGTTCCCTTTGCAAAATAGAAGGGCTCCTTCACTCTTGTTATTTCACATTTTGTTTCAAACACATCGCCGGGAACAACCGGCTTTCTGAACTTCACATTGTCAAGACCTGTGAAGAACGGAAGCCGTTCTGTCTTTAATGTATCACCCAGGCATACGCAAACAGACTGGGCAAGAATTTCACACAAAATAACACCGGGAACAACCGGATTCCCCGGAAAGTGACCTCTCAGAAAGAATTCATCACCGGTTATTTTCTTTTTTCCGCAAGCCACACCGTCAACAAGCTCCACTTCGTCAAGAAGAAGCATATTGTCACGATGGGGCAGTATAGTCTTTATTTCTTCTTTATTCATTCTAATCTATCCTTTCCATTGTAAAGATAAATCTTTAGTCAGACACCTTTGTAAAAGCAACACAAGCATTGTGCCCGCCAAACCCCAGAGAAGATGACATTGAAAGCTGAATTTCTGTCTCTTTAGCAACGTTTGGCGTGTAATCAAGGTCGCAGTCTTCATCGGCTTCTTTATACCCGATTGTGGGCGGAATAATATTTTCTTTCAGAGCAAGGATTGCCGCAATACCTTCAACCGCACCTGCCGCACCAAGAAGATGTCCTGTCATTGACTTTGTTGAACTGATGTGAACCTTGTATGCATCTTCGCCAAAGGCATTCTTGATGGCCTTTGTTTCGGTCTTATCGTTGAGAGGAGTGCTTGTTCCGTGAGCATTGATATACACCTTTGTTGGGTCGACATCCCTACCGTATTCCTGAAGGCATTGTGAGAATGCTCTGCCCGATGCCTCTGCAGAATCATCGGGAGCTGTCACGTGATATGCATCACAAGTGCTTCCATAGCCCACAACTTCAGCATAAATCTTTGCACCTCTTGCCTTTGCGTGGTCATAATCTTCAACGATAACAGCACCTGCACCTTCACCAATAACAAAGCCGCCTCTCCGCTTGTCAAAGGGAATTGAAGCCGCATCCTTATCCTCGCTTTCGGAAAGTGCCATACAATTCATAAATGCCGCAACAGCCATTTCGTTTATGCTGGCTTCAACACCGCCGGCAATGATTGCATCAGCATAGCCCGACTTGATCGCACGATATGCTTCTCCGATTGCAGTTGTGCCCGAAGCACACGCTGTGCTGACAGAAATACACGGTCCCTTTGCGCCAAACTTGATTGCAATATTACCTGCACCCATATTGAGAATCATTTTAGGAATAAACAAGGGTGAGACACGAGCAGGACCACGGTTCAAAAGGTTATTATGTTCCGCAATAAACGTATCAAATCCGCCTATGCCCGAACCGTAATAAACACCAAATCTGTCAGGTTCAATATTGTTTTCAATCCCGCTGTCCGAAACCGCCTGAGAAGCCGCCACGATAGCATACTGAACAAACTTATCAGATCTTCTGATGTCTGCCTTTTCCATATATGGAGTTGGATCAAAATCTTTGATTTCAGCCGCAACCTTAACACGAAAATCCGTTGTATCAAACTTTGTTATATAATCAATTCCGCTTTTTCCTGTTTTGAGACTGTTCCAAAATGTTTCAACATCACAGCCAACAGGTGTCACAGCACCCAGGCCTGTTATAACTACTCTTTTCATATCAAAATATTTCCTTTCTGTTGTTGTGAGATGGGCAATTTGCCTTTTTCAATCTGTAATAAAATTGTTCAGATTGCCGTTTTGCAGCGTGCGGTGCTGTGCTGTGTGCACTGCCCCA